>JBGQGN010000273.1:0-5738 GCA_041497395.1 Methylomirabilia bacterium | reverse complement strand
GCTTCAACCCTCCCAGGAGGTCGGCGCTGCAGGTCTCTGGCGAGAACGGCATCGCCCACGCGCGGATGCGTCCGTGGAGACGGCCGTCCCACTTCCGGACGAATGACGCCGTGCGAGCGATCGCCTCCTCGGTGTCGTAGCGGGGGAGCGGGAACGGGGCCTCCCGGTCGGCCACGCACTCGCCGAGGATCACGCGGATGCCGGCGTCCTCGTAGGCCTGCAGACACGCGTCCGGGAACTTGGTGCTGCCGGGGTCGACGAAGGCGACGGTGCCGCTCTTGAGGAGCTCCACGAGGCCGAGCAGCGTCGTGCAGTACTCCTCCTCCTCCGTCATCGCCATCTGCAGCCGGAAGACGTAGGGCAGCGGGCTGCCCAGGTCGTCCAGGAAGATGCCGCGCACCGCGTGGGCGTAGCTGATGTGCATGTGGCCGTTGACGAAGCCGGGGGTCACCAGGAGGTGGCGGGCGTCGATCAGGCGGTCGGCCGGGACGTCCGCCAGCTCGGCCGCCTTGCCGACCCGGCTGATCCGCTGGCCCTCGACGAGGATCGAGCCGTCCTGGATGATCCGTCGCCCACCGTCGAGAGTGACGACGTAGCAGGCGTGCTCGATCTTCAGCGTCGGGGCTCGCATGAGTCGGCCGGTTCCCTCCGGGTGAGCTACCCGCCAGCATCGTGAGGATGGCATCCGCGCTGCGCCGGCGCAAGCCGCCGGGGCGCCCCAAACTGGGTCAGAAGCGGGCCGGAGCCCCCGGCGCGTTCGTCGCGGCCGGCGGACCGGGTACTATATACTGGCGGCGCTCGATTCCAGGCCGCGGAGGATCGATGGACTTCAGGCTCACTCCCGAGCAGGAGACGTTTCGTACCGAGGTGCGAGCCTGGCTCTCGGCTAACCTGCCCCCGGACTGGGCCACGCGCCCGGTCGTGAGCGACGTGCCACGGGCCGAGCTCTACGAGTTCGGCCGCCACTGGCAGCGGAGGCTTCACGAGGCCGGGCTCCTCGGGCTCACGTGGCCGAAGGAGTTCGGGGGGCGCGGGCTCACGTGGATGGAGGAGCTCCTCCTCCACGAGGAGCTGGTCCTCCATCGGGCGCCGCCGCCGCTCAACATCCTCGGCCTCGGCATGGCCGGCCCGACGATCATCGCCTACGGTACCGACGCGCAGAAGCAGCGCCATCTCCAGAAGATCCTCACCTGCGAGGAGATCTGGTGCCAGGGCTACTCCGAGCCCAACGCGGGCTCGGATCTCGCGTCGCTCCAGACCCGGGCCATGAAGGACGGCGACCACTACGTCGTCAACGGTCAGAAGGTCTGGACCAGCCTCGCGCAGATCTCCGACTGGATGATGCTGCTCGCCCGCACCGATCCGAGCGTCCCGAAGCACAAGGGGCTGACCTACTTCCTCGTCGACATGCACTCGCCGGGAATCACCGTCCGCCCGCTCCGCCAGATCACCGGCGACGCCGAGTTCAACGAGGTGTTCTTCGAGAACGTCCGGGTGCCCGCGGAGAACATCCTCGGCACCGAGGGCCAGGGCTGGCAGGTGGGGATCACGACCCTCATGTACGAGCGGCTGGCGCTCGGGTTCGGGCTCCAGGCCCGGTTCGAGATCGCCACCGGCGCGACGCTCGACCTGGCTCGTCGGATGTCGCGCGAGGGCCGGCCCGCCGCGAAGGATCCGGTGCTTCGCCAGCGGCTCGCGCAGCTGGTCATCGACAACGCGGTGTTCAAGTACACGGCCAAGCGTGCCATCACCAAGCTCCTGCGCGGCGAGATGCCGGGCTCCGAGGCCTCGGCCGGGAAGATCTGGTGGTGCGACCGGCATCAGGCGCTCCAGGATCTCGCCCAGGAGCTCCTCGGCGTCTACGGACAGCTCGGCCGGGGCTCCCCCTGGGCGGTCGACCGGGGCAACTGGCACTACACGTTCCTCCGGTCCCGCGCCAACTCGATCGAGGGTGGCACCACGGAGATCCAGCGGAACATCCTGGCCGAGCGCGTCCTCGGCCTGCCGAAGGACTGAGGCCAATCGTGAACGACTGCTCCAGGCGCCAACCCCAAGATGAATGTGGTGGATGGGTGTGGGGCCACAGGCCGAAGGCCGTCGAACGGAGCGGCGCCGCTCCCCCCCACCTGAACTGATGGACTTTGGATTCAGCCAGGAACAGGAGCTCCTGCGCCAGACGGCGCGGAGCTTCCTCGAGAAGGAGTGCCCCTCCGGCTTCGTCCGCCGGATGATGGACGATCCGGCCGGCACGACCGACGAGTTCTGGGGCAAGCTCGCCGAGCTCGGGTGGCTCGGCTTGATCTATCCCGAGGCCCACGGGGGAGCAGGGCTCGGGCTCGTCGACCTCACGGTCGTCCTCGAGGAGATGGGGCGCGCCGTCATGCCCGGGCCGTTCTTCTCGACCGTGCTCCTGGGCGGGCTCGCGGTCCTCCAGGCGGGCTCGGACGCCCAGATGAAGGCATGGCTCCCCCGCATCGCCTCCGGTGACGCCCGCGCAACGCTCGCGCTCCTCGAGGAGAGCGCCCGCTGGGACGCCGCCGGGGTCGAGGTCGCCGCCAAGCCCGGGAAGGCCGGCGGCTTCGTCCTCTCGGGCACGAAGCTCTTCGTGCCCGACGGACACACAGCAGACCTCCTCGTCGTGGCCGCGCGGACCGCGCGCGCGACGAAAGAGGACCCGGCGCACGGCGTGAGCCTCTTCCTCGTGCCGGCGGACCGGAAAGGCGTCGTCACCACCCTCCTGCCGACGATGGACCAGACGCGGAAGCTCGCCGAGGTTGCGTTCCAGCGCGTCGAGGTCGGGCCCGACGCGCTCCTCGGGCCGCTCCACCAGGGGTGGCCGGTGGTGGCCCGCGTGCTCGACCGGGCCGCGGTCGCCCTCTCCGCCGAGATGTGCGGCGGGGCGCAGCAGGTCCTGGACCTCTCCACCGAGTACGCGAAGGTGCGCGTCGCCTTCGGGCGGCCGATCGGCGCCTACCAGGCGGTCAAGCACCGGTGCGCGGACATGCTGGTGGCCGTTGAGAACGCGAAGTCCATCACCTACTACGCCGCGTGGGCGGCCGACCAGGACGCGCCCGACGCGATGCTCGCCGCCTCGATGGCCAAGGCCTTCGTGTCCGACGCGTACCGGAAGGTCGCCGGCGACGGGATCCAGGTCCACGGGGGCATCGGCTTCACCTGGGAGCACGACATGCACCTCTACTTCAAGCGCGCCAAGGGCTCGGAGGTCACGTTCGGGGACGCGACGCTCCACCGCGAGCGCGTGGCACAGCTGCTGGAGCTCTAGCCGCCCGGCCGATGGTGCCGTCCGACCGGCTCAAGCGACGGGTCCTCCGGGGGGCCGTCCGGGAGAACGTCGACACGATCCGCGGGCTCCCGCCGCCGTCGCTCCGCGTCAGCACCCGGCTCCGGCGGGGGGCCATCCAGGCCACGCTCCTCGTCGCCCTCCCGACGCTCGGGCTCCTCGCCTACAACCCCCTGTCCGGAAGCGCGCCCGACCGCGCGGCCGTGCTTGCGACGGCGCCTGCGGTCCTGACCTTCCGGGCGCCGAAGGCGATCGGTCCCGTGACCGCGTCCCTCGGCGTCAAGAAACTCGTGCTGGACCCGGGACACGGCGGGAACGACTCCGGCGCCCGGGCCCAGGGCGTGTGGGAAAAGGAGATCACGCTCGAGATCGCCCGGGAGCTGCGGGCCCTCCTCAAGCGCGCGAAGTACGAGGTCGCCATGACGCGGGACGCCGACACCTTCGTCTCGCTCCGGCAGCGGGCCCAGATGGCCAACGTCGAGCGGGCCGATCTGTTCGTGTCGATCCACGTCAACTCGGTCCAGTCACGGGAGTGCCACGCCGTCGAGACGTACTATCTCGGCCCGGCCGACGACCCGCGCGCCGAACAGCTTGCGGGCAAGGAGAACCACGAATCGGGCTATCATCTGGCCGACTTCCGCCGGCTCCTCGAGGGCGTGTACGCCCATGTCCGCCAGGCGGAGTCACGGAAGCTGGCCCAGGTCGTCCAGCAGGAGCTGGTGACCGTCCTGGGCGACACGAACCCCGCGATCCGGGACAAGGGGGTGCGCAGTGCGCCGTTCCTGGTCCTCGTCGCCACGGAGAGCCCCGGCATTCTCGCCGAGGTCTCGTGCCTGTCGAACGACGAGGAGGCCGGCCGGCTCGCCGACCCGGCCTATCGCCAGCGCATCGCGCGCGCGCTCTTCCACGGCATCCACGCGTACGCGGAGGCCCGCAACCGCGTCGCCACGCTGGGCCAGGCCCCAGGGAGCCAGTAGATGACCAAGAAGACCGATGTCCTCCACGTCGGCATCGATCTGGGAACCTCCCGCAGCTCGATCTCCGCCTCGAACGGCGGCCGCCACGTGGTCGAGAGCTACGTCGGGTGGCCGGTCGACATGGTGGCCCGGCGCCTCGTGAAGAAGCCCATCCTCTTCGGCCGGGAGGCGCTGGACGCCCGGCCGATGCTGGACCTCCGCCGCCCGCTCGAGCACGGCCTCATCAAGGAGGGCTCCGAGAAAGACGAGCTGGCGGTGCGGGAGCTGCTGCGGCACCTGATCTCGCTCGCCGGCGGGCGTGACGGCCAGCCGATCCGCGCGGTCGTGGGCGTGCCCGCCGAGGCCCTCCGCGCGAGCCGCCAGAACCTGCGGAGCGCCGTCAAGGGACTCGCCGACGGCCTGATGATCGTGTCGGAGCCGTTCGCCGTGTCCTACGGGATGGACGCCCTCCTCCACACGATGATCGTCGACATCGGCGCCGGGACGACCGACTTCTGTGTCATGCGGGGCCGGTACCCCACCGAGGAGGATCAGCGGACGCTCACGAACGCCGGGGATTCGGTGGACGAGCAGCTGATGACGCTCGTCCGGGCCAAGCACCCCGACGCCCAGTTCTCCGTCTACATGGTCCGGGAGTGGAAGGAGAAGTGGAGCTTCGTCGGCGAGCCCCCGGGGCCCGTCGTCGTCACCGTCCAGAAAGCCGCCAAGGCCACGCAGATCGACATCACGAGCGAGATGCGCCGCGCGTGCGAGAGCCTGGTGGCGCCGGTCACGGAGACGATGGCCGATCTCCTGGCGCGGGTGGAGCCCGAGTACCAGGAGCGCGTCCGCCACAACATCATCCTGGCCGGGGGCGGGTCCCAGGTCCCGGGCCTGGCCGCCGCCATGGAGCGGGTCCTCGGCGACTACGGCGGCGGCGCCGTGCGCGTGGTGGAGGACCCGGTCTTCGCCGGCTCCAATGGAAGCCTCGCGATCGCGCTCGATGCCTCCGAGGGCGACTGGGAGTCTCTCGCCGGCTAGGGCGCGGACTCACCTTCGAGGAGCATGCCCCACAGACCACGGCCGCGCCGCGAGCGGCTTTTGCTCGCGTGCCTTGATCTCCATAACCCACGTTCACTACAATCCATCCAGAACTCTCGGAGGCACCCGCCCATCCCTGCGCGGTTGCAGCCTCGGCGAAGGGGTCTCTATGACCCGAGCGATTCTTGTGGTACTCGCCTCCATTTTCGCGGCCGTATCGGCGCATGCACAGTCGCCAACACCTGCGGAAGCACGGGCCACCGCGAAGGACGCGTACATCTATGGCTTTCCGCTCGTGGACAGCTACCGCATCCAACACTCCTACTTCGTCGATCGCGACAATCCGGAATTCAAGGCATCCTGGAACACGATCTTCAACAACGCGCGGGTTTACACGCCTGACGACAAGGCGATCCAGACCTCCAACTCGGACACGCCGT
>JBGQGN010000272.1:0-5745 GCA_041497395.1 Methylomirabilia bacterium | reverse complement strand
GCCGGGCAGGGCGGGATGCCCGGCTACACGACGGCGAAGTCGGCGGTCGTCGGGCTGACGCGGGGGCTCGCCCGCGATCTCGGCCCGCACAACATCCGGGTGACCTGCGTCGTGCCCGGCTGGATCATGACCGAGCGCCAGCTGCGCCTCTGGGTGACGCCCGAGGCCGAGGCCGATCTGCTGCGCCGGCAATGCCTGAAGCGGAAGCTGGTGCCCGAGGACGTCGCGCGGATGGTGCTCTTCTTCGCCGCGGACGACAGCGCGGGCTGCACGGCGCAGAGCTACGTCGTCGACGCCGGCTGGACCTGATCGCCGGCGCCGCGCTAGGCGATCTCGATCCGGCGCGCCCGCGCCTTCACCACGACCGTGCGGCCCTCGACCGTCCAGCCCCGGTCGGCGCGGTCCAGTGCGGCACGGTCCAGGCGGGGCAGGGCGTGGCCGTCGGCGGCCACCTCGGCCGGCGCCTCGGCGTCGTGCAGGCGCAGCACGAGCGGGCCCGGCGTCGCCGCGCCCGCTCGGTCGAGGCTGAACGTCACCCGTCGGCCGTCGCGCCGGGCGTGGAGAACGGCCGATCCGGCGTCGCCCCGGAGGGCGAAGGTCGCCTCCGTCGTCACGAAGGCCTCCACCGTCAGCGGGCCGGCCGTCGCCTCGGCCACGTGATTCCGCACCGGGCCGAGCGCGAGGAGACTGTTCTCGCGGAGGTAGAGCGGCAGCTCCCGCAGCGGCACCTGGCGGCGTAGCGTCAGCGGGCCCTGGTGGACAGTCCCGCTCCACCAGTCCATCCAGCGCCCAGGCGGCAGGTAGGTGGTGACGGCGCCGCCCGGACTCGTGACCGGCGACACCAGCAGCTCCCGCCCGAGGCAGTACTGGAGGTCGAAGGCGTAGCCGGCGGGGTCGTCGGGGAACTCCATGGCCATCGGGCGCATGAGGGGCACGCCCGTCTCCGTGGCTTCCCAGCCGTGACTCACCAGGTACGGCACCAGCTGGCTCCGGAGGCGCGCGTAGTCGCGAAAGATGCCGAGCGCCTCGTCCCCGAACAGCCAGGGATCCCGGGGCGTGGCGCCGTGGTACCGGCTGAGCGCCGAGAGGAACCCGAGCTGCGCCCAGCGGACATAGAGCTCGGGGGAGGGATCGCCCCAGAACCCGCCGATGTCGTGGCTCCAGTAGGCGAGCCCGCTCATCGCGCTGGCGAGCCCGCCGCGCAGCGTACTGGCCATGTCGAGGAAGGTGCACTCGGAGTCGCCGGCCCAGTGGCCGGGGTAGCGCTGCACGCCGGGGGCCGCGCTGCGCGACCAGGCGACGGCGCGCGGTCCGCGGGCGGCCTGGGTTGCCTCGAAGGACTCGCGCTGGAAGAGGAGCGGGTAGGGGTTGTGCATCTCCGCGCCGGTGAGCCCGTTCGCGAAGCGGGCATCCTCCGGGATGTCCTCGGCGAAGTCCGGCTTGAAGGAGTCGGCGCCGAGCGCGAGCTGGCGGTCGAGCAGGCCCCGATACCAGCGGACGGCCTCCGGGTTGGTGAAGTCGACGATGGCGCAGAGCCCCATGCCCCGCTCCGTGCGCTGGCTCCACACGAGCGCGTCGTAGACGCTGCCGTCCGGGCGGCGCAGGAAGTGGCCGCGGGCGACGCCCTCCTGATAGAGCGCGCTCTGGCAGGAGACGTACGGGTTGATCCACAGGCAGTTCCGGAACCCTTCCTGGTGCAGGGCCGCCATGAGCCGCCGGGGATCCGGCAAGCGCTCGGCGTCCCACTCGAAATCACACCACATGAAGGCGCGCTGCCAGAACGAGTCCAGGTGGAAGACGTCGCAGGGGATGCCCTCCTGCCGGAGGCGGCGCGCGGTCTCGAGCACGGAGGCTTCCGTGAACTTCACGAAGCAGGTGGAGGCCCACAGCCCGAAGGCCCACTCCGGGGGGACGGGCGGCTTCCCGGTCAGGTCGGTGTAGGTGCCGACGATCTCCTTCGGCGTGCCGGCCAGCACGTAGTAGTCGAGCTCGGGGCCGGCGGCCTCGATCGTGAAGGTGCGGTTCGATCGGCTGCCCAGGTGGAACGTCACCGCGGTGGGCACGTCCACGAAGAGGCCGTAGCCGCGGCTGCCGACCAAGAGCGGGATGTTCTTGTACGCGAGCTCCGAGCGGGCGCCGTACGGGTTGCGGTTCCAGATCCGGATCGACCGCCCCACGTGGTCCAGCCGCGTGAACTTCTCGCCCCCGCCGAAAAAATGGTCCTCGGGATCGAGCAGGAGGTTGTCCACGACGGCCAGGGCCCGACGGGCGGGATCGTAGGGCAGGCTCTCGACCTGGAGCCCTGGCCTGGGGCCGAGGCGCTGGCCGGCGAAGTTCACGTCGTCCTGCACCTCGTGGGTCAAGAGGCGGCCGTCGGGGGTCCGGAAGGCGAGCTGCCAGGGATCGAGGGTCGCCTCGACCGTCAGGTGGGCGGTGCGCAGGACGACCCGCCCCTCAGGCGTCTCGAGGGTCCACGACTCGGGCGCAGGCCGCTCGGTGACGTAGGTGAAGGCCTTGGAGACGGGCGCCGCCCCGGCGGTGATGCGGACGCGCACCGCCCGCGGTCCGGCTACCTCGACGGCGACGCGCGCCGGCGCGAGCAGCTCGGTGGCGCACCCGAACTCCACGCCGTCGGGGGTGCGCTCCCACGCGAGCGCCCGGCCAAGACCAAGGTTGCGGGATTCCATGACTCCTCCGCGGTCCGTCGGTGGTGCGGTTAGCCCTTCACGGCGCCCAGCGTCAGCCCTCGGACCAGGAACCGCTGCAGGGCGACCGTCATGACGATGTTCGGCAGCATGACCATCACGGCGGCGGCGCTCATCTCTCCGTACAGCGGCCCGACGTCGGTGCTGAACCCGGCGATGACGACGGGCAGGGTCTTCGCGTTCACGCCGCTCAGGATCAGCGCGAAGAGGAACTCGTTCCACGAGACCAGGAACGCGAAGATGGCCGCGACGACGAGTCCCGGGGCGACGATCGGGATCACCACTCGCAGGAGCACCCCGAGTGGGCCGCAGCCGTCGATCATCGCGGCCTCCTCGATCTCCTTCGGGACGTCCATGAAGAACCCGATGAGGAGCCAGATGGAGAAGGGCAGCGCGAACGAGATGTAGGCGATGAGAAGTCCGGTGTAGGTGTCGAGCAGCCCGACCTTCTGCATGATGAGGAAGTAAGGCACCACCAGGACGAGCCGCGGCGCCATGCGGGTCACCAGGACCAGGAAGCGCACGGCGTCGGAGCCGCGGAACCGGTACCGCGCGAAGCCGTACCCGGCCAGGACTCCCAGCACGAGACTGCCGACGGTCGTCCCGATGGCAATGACCAGGCTGTTGGTCAGGTACTGGAGGAACGGGATGTTGTTCAGGACGTAGCGGTAATTGGCCAGGATCGGCGTGAAGAGCCACTGCGGCGGCCGCGCGTACAGGGCGAGCTCCGTCTTGAACGAGGCCGTCGCGATCCA
This sequence comes from Methylomirabilia bacterium, assembly GCA_041497395.1. Classification (GTDB taxonomy): domain Bacteria; phylum Methylomirabilota; class Methylomirabilia; order Rokubacteriales; family DASRDR01; genus DASRDR01. The sequence goes on along the minus strand of JBGQGN010000272.1, from coordinate 2,285 downwards.
GAAGATCGGGAACAGCGTCCACAGGAGGATGGGCACGAGGGCCAGCCCCGTCAGCCAGGCGCGCAGCGGCGATACCTTCACCGGGCGCCCGCCTCCGTCCGGGGATGCCGGGGATGGAGGATCGCCCGCATCAGGAGGTAGCAGAGCAGCGCCACCAGGGCGAGCGTGACCATCGCGAAGGTGTTCGCGAGGCCCATGTGGCCGAGCCCGAACACGCGATAGTTGAGCATCTGGATCGTCTGGGTGGCGGTGCCCGGGCCGCCACCGGTGAGGACGAAGATGATGTCGAACTCGCGGAAGGCGTCCATGCCGCGGATGAGAACGGCCACGAGCATGATGTAGGCGAGCAGCGGCACGGTGACGTGACGGAAGGCCTGCCAGCGTGAGGCGCCGTCCACCGCTGCCGCCTCGAACAGCTCCCCCGGCAGCACCTCGAGCCCGGCGTACATCACGAGAAACATGAACGGGATCGTCCGCCAGGCGTCGACGAGCGTGATCGACACGAGCGCGAGCGTCGGGTCGCTGAGCCAGTTTGGACGGCCCAGACCGCCCAGGGCCAGATAGTAGTTGAGGACGCCGAACTCGGGATGGAAGATCACCCGCCACATCGTCGCGCCCACCACGGGCACGACGAAGAGGGGGAGCAGCAGGACCACCCGGAAAGGCCGCAGGAAGCGAAATGGCTGGGTGAACAGGAGGGCGAGCCCGAGCCCGACGAGGAACTCCACGGCCACGGCGCCGGCGGTGAAGAGACCCGTGACGACGGTGGCGCGCCAGAACTCGGCGTCGGTCGCCAGGCGCTGGTAGTTGCCGAGCCCGATGAACCGGATGCTCCGCGGCCGGAGGAGCCACCAGTCGTAGAGGCTCACCCACGCCGAGTAGACGAGAGGAACCAGGTCGATGGCGAAGAGAAAGGCGAGGCCCGGGAGCAGGAACCAGCGCCCTGCCCGGGCCCCGCCCATGATCGTGCCCGGACGCTCCTACGTGCCCTTACGTGCTCCTACTTGCCGAGGATCCGGTTGGTCCCGGCGTCGATCTCCTTGAGCGCCGCGTCGAGGGTCAGCTCCCCGGCCGTCAGCTTGCCGGTGGTGATGCGGAAGTGGTCCTGGATGTCCGCGAACTCGCGCAGCCGGGGCCGCTCCTTGGCGATCCGCAGGCTGGCGAGGAGGGTATCGGCGTACGGCAGGGCCGCCCGCGTGCCCGGATCCTGCAGCACCGAGATGCGCGGGCTGTGGATGGCGGAGGTGGCGCTCGGGAACTTGGTGGCCGCGAGCCCGAATTCCTTGCCGCTCAGCCACTTGGCGAACTCCCAGGCCGCCTCCTGGTTCGCGCTGTTCTTGGCGATCGCGATCGTCCACACGCCCCGCATCGGCGTCTGGCGGGCCGCCTTGGGCACGAGCGCGTAGCCGAGCTTGCCGGCTACGCTCGACCGGGTCGGGTCCTCCATCGGCTTCGCCCCCGACGCCCACTGGATCGCCATCGCGACCTGACCCGTCTGGACCGCCTTGTTCACGTCGGCGAAGGTGTAGCTCCGCACGGTCGGCGGCGCGAGCTTGAGGACCTCCAGGAAGAGCTCCGCGCCCTTGCGGCCGGCCGGGGTGTCGACTCCGCCGCGGCCGTTGGCCTCGACCAGCTCTGCGCCCTGCGACCACATCATCAGGAGCATGTAGAGGCAGGTCTGAATGTCGCTGCTGCCCGTGACCGCGATGCCGTACTGCTGCTTGGCCGGATCCTGGAACGCCTTGGCCGCGGCCAGGAGCTCGTCCCACGTGGCCGGCGGCTTCAGGTTCTTCTGCTCGAACAGGTCCTTCCGGTACACCAGGATCTGCATGTTCGGATCGACGGGCAGCGCGTACTGCGTGCCCTGGAACGCGCCGGCCGCGACCGTCGTCGGCACGAAGTCCGCCATGTCGAGGCTGCGCACGCGCTCGTTGAGCGGCAGGAGGAACTCCGAGAGCGGCGGGACCCACGGCTCGTCCAGGAACACCACGTCGTAGCGGCCGCCCGTGCTGAGCGACAGGACCTGCTTCTTGTAGAGGTCCGCAAAGGGCGCCGCGTCCACCACGACCTTGATGCCCGTCTTCTTCTCGAACTCGGGCAGGTTGGCCCTCAGTACATCTTCCTTGAATCCTGCGAGCATGGATAGCGTGATGCTCTTTGGCTGGAGCCAGCGAGGAATGAGGGTGACCACGACTACGAGCAAGGCGAGCACCACCAGGGCACCGATCCACAGCCACGCGCGCGGGATTCCCTTCATGTGTCAGCCCTCCTTTGCGCGTCGATAT
>JBGQGN010000271.1:0-5751 GCA_041497395.1 Methylomirabilia bacterium | reverse complement strand
GCCCTCGAGGACGAGCCAGTCGCTAGTGCGATGAGAGCGCGTGATCTCCCAGGCCAGACGCGATTTCCCGACCCCGGCCTCTCCCACGAGTGCCACGACCTGACCTCGCGCGTTCCCCGCTTGGTCAAGCGCCTGGCGCAGCACGCCCAGCTCGGCCTGGCGCCCGACGAGTCGGGTCAGCCCTCGCACCGCCGCTACCTGGAGCCGTGTCCGGGCTGCGGTGGCACCGAGCAGCTCGAACACCTCGACCGGGTCGGCCAGCCCGCGAACCGGCACCGGGCCCAGCGCCCTGGCCTGGACGTATCCCTCGGCGAGCCGCAGGGTGTCGGCGGTGAGAAGCACGGAGGCGGGCTTTGCCATCTGCTCCATCCGCGCGGCTAGATGGGTGGTCTGTCCAACCGCCGAGTACTCCATCCGCAGGTCGCTACCAATGGATCCGACCACGACCTCGCCGGAGTTGAGGCCGACGCGGATCTGGATGGGTATCCCGAGGGCGCGCTGTATCTCGTCCCCGTACCGCCCGACGTCTTCCTGCATCCGGAGCGCCGCGTAGCAGGCCCGAACGGCGTGATTCTCGTGGGCGAGAGGCGCTCCGAACAGCGCCATGATGCCGTCGCCCAAGATCTGGTTGACCGTACCCTCGTAGCGGTGCACGGCCTTGATCATGCGCTCGAGCACGGCGTCGAGGAGCCGCCGCGCGTCCTCGGGGTCCCGGTCGGCCAGAAGCTCCATGGACCCCTTCATGTCGGCGAAGAGCACCGTGACCTGCTTGCGCTCGCCCTCGAGAGCCTGCCGGCTGGCGAGGATGCGCTGCGCGAGGTGGGGAGGCGTGTACGCGCCCGGGGAGTCGAAGCGGGTCGGCGGCGCGACGGCCTCGGGGGGACCGAGCGCCTGCCCGCAGGCGCTGCAGAAGCGGCTGCCCGGGGCGTTGACCTGGCCGCACGCTCGACAGACGCCGGCGAGTCCCGTCCCGCAGGCGTTACAGAATCTGGCCCCGGGTGGGTTCTCGTGCTCGCACTGCGGACAGCGCATCCTCTATCGGCGGCCGGTGGCGATCAGGTGCCTTCCTTGACCTCGATGATCTCGTCCGCCACGAGCCCGTGGGCCTCGCGGTGCACGGCGGCGGCCGCCTCCTTGCTGGGTGCCTCGACGAGGCAGAACACCTTGCCGGTACCCTCGTCGAACCAGTATCGGAGGTAATTTACCCCGTACTTGTGCTGGACCCGCAGATCCGCCTCGTGTGCGCCGGAGACGGCGGGACCGGTCAAGCCCTCGACCTTGTGGTGGATGTCGAGATAGAGCGGCATGGCTCCTCCCTCAGCGGCAACGTGTCCCCTCGTGACCCGATCCATCGGTAGCCGGGTGCGCTCGCCTCTAGGGCGGCCAACCGATCTGCCTATCGCACATTCTCGAAGCGGCGACCCCGGCGTGCAACGGGAAAGTTCCCGAGGCCCAGGGGGCCTCGCGCGAGGAGTCGGGAACCGCGACCTCGCCGGGAGCGAAGCCGTCGTCGCGACTCGGGTTCGCGGCACGCCGCTTGCTCCTTGGATGCGGCCGAGGATAGCACATGGGGGGTGGCGGCCCGAGGCACGGTCGGAACACGGCAATCCGAGGCGCGAACCGGGCGGCAGGCGCATCGGCCACGATACAGGTCGACCACGTGCGGAGACACGAGGGATCCGAACCGAGAGGAGGGAGCCATGAGGAGTGCCAGGACAAGCACCAAGACGAGTGCCAAGACGGGTGAAGACTGGGCGCGACGGGACGTGATCCGAGGGCTGGCGGCCGCGGCGCTGGCATGGACGCTGCCTCTGGCCGCCTCGAGCGGGGCGGGCGCGACCGGCCCCGACCAGACGGCCCCACGAGACCGCGAGGCCCGGCGGCGGTGGGCGCTCGCGCGAATGGACGAGATGGCCGGAGAGCGCCTCCGGTGCCGGGATCGCTTCAAGGCGCCCCGCCAGGTTCGCGAGTGCGAGGCGGACTTCGAGCGCCGCCACCGGGCCTACAACGAGCTCTATCTGGAAGCTGCCCGGGAGTAGCCGGGGTCAGGCCGTCACGTTGACGAGCACCTTCATGACCGGTCCGCCGCCCAGCGCCGTTTCCATCCCCTCCTGAAGAGACTCGAGCGGGATGACGCGGCTGACCAGCGGCGCGAGCGGAACGGCACCGCTCGCGCCGAGGCGGATCGCCTCTTCCCATGCCGCCCGGGTGTAGAGCCGGCTCCCGTGGAGACTGAGCTCGCGCGCGAAGAACCGGTGGAGGTTCACGGGCATGGGCTCCGAGTGGATGGCGACGATGCTGATCGTCCCCCACACGCGGACGACCTCGCTGATCGCCTTGACGGCGGCCGGGTGGCCGGTGACCTCGAAGGCGACGTCGACACCGTCGCCATCGGTCCAGTCGGTGGCGAAGCGGACGGGATCGACCCCGGGCCCGACGACCTCGAGACCCAGGCGCCGGAGCATCTCGACGCGGAACGGGTTGATCTCGACGACGGCGACCCGGGCGCCCCGGTGGCGGCAGACCAGGGCGATCAGACAGCCGATCGGACCTCCGCCGAACACCAGGACGGCGTCTCCGGTCTTCACGCCGGCTCGAGTCACGTCGTGCGTCGCGACGGCCAGGGGCTCGATGACGGCGGCGTGGTCGTCGGCCAAGGAGTCGGGCACCTTGATGAGCCGATCGACCGGCACCGGCCAGTACTCCTGCATCCCCCCGGGGAGATCGACGCCCATGACCTTGAGGTTGTAGCAGATGTAGCTGGCGCCGATCCGGCACGCGCGGCACGTCCCGCAGAACCGAACGGGCTCCACCACGACGCGGTCGCCCGCCGTGAAGCCGCTGCCGGCAGGTGCCTCGGCGACCTCCGCGAACGTCTCGTGGCCGATGATCCCGCCGCGAGGGATGCGGTTGTCGAGGTGTCCCTGGAAGATGTGGAGGTCCGTCCCGCAGATGCCCACTCGCAGGACGCGGAGGAGGGCCTCGCCGGGGCCGGCGGTGGGGATCGCGGTCTTGCCCGGGGTGAAGGTCCGCGCGCCCTGGTAGAAGACCGCGCGCATCGTGCCCGTGGGTGCCATGGGGCCTCCTGGATGGCGCGCCGCCCGTGCGGCTCGCCCGAGTGTGGCGGTGGCGAGCGTGTCGCCCACCGCGTCTGGGCCTGGGGGGGCTGGCCGGCGTTGGGCTCAGCCGGCGCCGAGCTCCTTCCGGACGAGGCGCGCGCCGGCGGCGAGCGCCCGGATCTTGCCATTGCACATGTTCCGCGGGCTCCAGCCGAAGCCGCAGTCGGGATTGACGTAGAGCTTCTCGGCCGGCCAGACCTTGAGGACCTTGCGGATCCGGTCGGCCACCTCGTCGGGCGTCTCGGGATGGAAGCCCTTGACGTCGATCACGCCGGCCCCGAGCTCGCGTCCCTCGCGGGCGTACTGGCCGATGAAGTCGAGCTCGGCCATCTCGCGACCGGCGAACTCCAGCACGAACTGGTCCGTCCGCGCCTCGAGGAGCGCCGGGAAGTAGGGCCGGTAGGTGCGGTCGAATCGCGAGCGCCCGAAGCGATTCCCGAAGCAGACGTGGAACGCGAGCCGCGCCCGCACGCCCTCGGTCGCCAGATTGAAGAGCCGTGCCATCTCCTGGCCGCTCACGTGGCCGCGGGCGGGCTCGTCGATCTGGATGAACTCGGCCCCGGCGGCGACCAGCCCCCGGAGCTCCTGGTTGATGACCTCCGCGAAGCGCTCCGCCACCTGGACGACGCCCTTGTAGATCGCGCCGGGGTGGATTCGAGAGCCGAACGTGAGGGGCCCGGCGCAGGTCGCCTTGATCCCCCGCGTCGTGTTGGCCTTCAGGTACTCGAACTCCTTGACGATGCCGAGACCCCCGTCCGGGGTCTCGATCCGGGCGACCGTCTCGTAGCGGGTCTGCTGGTCGTAACCCCAGGGGCCGAGCTTCCGGCGGACCGCGATCGGCCGGATCCCCTTGATGACCGCGTAGTACGAGTCGACGTAGCCGTCGAGCCGCCGCACCTCGCCGTCGGTGATCACGTCGACGGCCGCGCGCTCCATGTCGCGGATCGCCGTGTCGGCGGCGTCGTCCAGCATCTCGTCGAGGTCGGCGGGACCCATCTCGCCGGCTTCCCAGGCCTTCACGCCAAGATGCCACCAGCCGGCACGACCGTGCGAGCCCACCACGGTGGAGGGGATCAGGGGCAGCGTCGTCGCGGCCATCGTCGAGGTCTCCTCTCGGTCCTCATGTCAGCTCCGGATCGGCGTGGCCGGCGTGACCACGAGCCCGCCGTCGATGATCGCGCCGGGCCGGATCACGCACAAGCGGCTCCTCCTGGCGCTCCGGATCAGGCCAGGCCGGGTGAGCACGGTCACCCTCGCGGGGCCATGGGGTCGGCGGGGACGATGCCCTCGAGCGTGAGCTCGTCCGCCCGGTGGCATCGAGCGAGGTGACCGGACGCCACGACGCGTAGCTCCGGCGTCTCGGTCCGGCAGACCTCCACCGCGAAGGGGCAGCGGGGGTGGAAGTAGCAGCCGGAAGGCGGGCTGGCGGGGTTCGGCACCTCGCCCTGGAGCGCCACGTCCCCGCTGGGGACCCGGGGGTCCGGGACGGGGACCGCCTTCATGAGCGCGGCCGTGTAGGGATGTCGGGGTCGCGCGAAGAGAGAGGTCGCCGGGGCCATCTCCACGAGCTGCCCGACGTACATCACCGCGACGCGGTCGCAGATGTGGCGGACGACGCCGAGGTCGTGCGCCACGAACAGGTACGTGAGGTGGAGGCGCTGCTGGAGCTCGAGGAGGAGGTTGAGGACCTGGGCCTGCACCGAGACGTCGAGCGCGGAGACCGGCTCGTCGGCGACCACGAGCCGTGGCTCCGTCGCCAGGGCCCGGGCGATGCCGATGCGCTGCCGCTGTCCGCCGCTGAAGGCGTGGGGGAAGCGGTACATGAACTCGGGGCGCATGCCGACCAGGCGCAGCAGCTCGGCCACGCGGTCGCGTCGCGCGCGGCGGTCGCGAAGACCGTTGACGAGGAGCGGCTCGCCGACGTTGTCGAGCAGCGTCATCCGAGGATTCAGGGACCCGAACGGATCCTGGAAGACCATCTGAATCTCGGGTCGGAGCGGGCGCAGCTCCTTCCGGGACAGCTGGGCCAGGTCCACGGTGGGCCCCTCGCGCGTCCGGAAGAGGATCTGGCCGCTCGACGGTGCCATGGCCCGGAGGATGCAGCGGGCGGTCGTCGTCTTGCCGCACCCGCTCTCGCCGACCAGCCCGAGGGTCTCGCCCTCGTGGACCTCGAAGCTCACGTCGTCGACGGCGCGGACCTCGGCCACCACCCGTCGCGAGAAGCCCTTCCGGATGGGAAAGAACTTCCGCAGGTGCTTGACGCCGAGCAGCGGGTCCGACAGGGCGGCCTGGGTCCCGACCCCGGGCGTCACGACGTTGCCTCCACGTCATGGTAGAGGAAGCAGCTCGCCTGCTGCCGGTCCCCGACGGGACGGAGGGCGGGTACGCGCTGGTCGCAGATTGCGGGCATGGCCTCGGAGCATCGCGGGTGGAAGGGGCAGCCTCGGGGCCGGTTGAACGGGTGGGGGAGGGAGCCGGTGATGATCGGCAGGGGGACGCGAGGCGTTGCCTGGAGGCCGGGGATGGAGCGCAGCAAGGCGCGTGTGTAGGGATGCTTGGCCTCGTGGAAGATGGCGTCCACGGGGCCCTGCTCCATGACCCGGCCCAGGTACATCACCACCACCTCGCGGGC
>JBGQGN010000270.1:0-5759 GCA_041497395.1 Methylomirabilia bacterium | reverse complement strand
GCGTTGCCGCCGGAGATTCCGACCACGAGCGTCTTCGCCGCCTTGGCCTTCGCGAGTGCTCCTTGCGCCGCGGCCGGCGTGGCGGCCGCAAGACAGGCCACCGCTGCGAGGACGAGTCCGAGCCCCGTCCCGATCCAGCCCCTGTTTCTACGCATGCTTTCCTCCTCCTGGTTCGTATCTTGCTGGTGTGAGCGAGACTCCATCGTCTCCGAATGCTCTCGCGTCACGCGCCCCTACATGGGGCGCGATAGCCTCACGAGCGCGTTGGTCCGGGCTGCTCGCATCCCTTGTTGCGCAACGCCGTTGGAAACGGAACCTTCAGGTCGCGTACGTGTATGGGAGGTGTATATGGAGGTGTATACGAACGGGCCCTCCGGCTGTCAAGGGGTGCATCCTCGGCCCGCGGCGTCGCCGGGGGAAGTCGGAGCGCGGAGCATCACCGCCGGCTGGACGAGCCCGCGGGAGAGCTCATCCGGGTTAGGCTAGGGGTGTCCGCTGAACCTCGCCAGGTGGGAGACGCGATGACGACGACGGCGACCCTGTCCGAGCAGTGGGTGGAGCGCGGCTTCCTGCCCGTGGTGGACGTGCTCGCGCCGGAGGAGGCGATCCGGTGCCGCGCCCAGTTCGACGCGCTCGAACGGGAGGTCGGGCGAGACACCGCAGAGATCCGCATCCTCGACCGGCACCTCGACGTGGAGTTCGTCTGGCGGCTGGCCACGCATCCGCGCGTGCTCGACGCGGTGGCGGCGGTCCTGGGCCCGGACGTCCTGCTGCTCGCGTCCAACTTCTTCTGCAAGTACCCCGCGGACGAGCGTGGCGAGCGGTTCGTGGCGTGGCACCAGGATGTGACCTACTGGGGCCTCGAGCCGGCGCGCGCCATCACCGCCTGGATCGCGATCGACGACGCCGACGTGGAGAACGGATGCATGAGCGTGGTCCCGGGCTCCCACCGCCTGGGCATCCTCGAGCACGGCAAGTCCGGCCGCGAGGGCAACCTTCTCAGCATCAACCAGGCCGTGCCGGACGGGCTCGTCGACGAGGGGCGGGCGGTCTCGATGCCGCTCCGGGCGGGGCAGATGTCGCTCCACGACGGGATGCTGCTCCACGGGAGCCATCCCAACCGCTCGAGCCGCCGTCGCTGCGGGCTTGCGGTGCGATTCACCACGCCCGACGTCCGCCAGGTGTCCCCGAACTCGCTCCGCGGCTACTACCGCCCGGTCCTCGTGCGCGGCACCGATCGCCACCGCCACTTCCCTCCGGTCGAGGTGCCCTGGCGCGCCTGACCGGCATGACGGCGGACCTGCCGAGCGACCGAGTGGTAGCGTGACCCCCCGACCCCGTGCGATGCGGGCGTGTGGCCGGCTCGCCGTCTACCGTTACCGCGCCGGAATCCTGGGAGTTGTTGTTCTGACGGAGGCGCTGCTCGGCGGGGCCCCGGCCGGGGGAGCCCCGGCCAGCGTGTCGCCTCGTGTGGAGGCGCGGCTCGACCTCGACGCCGCCTCGGCGAGCCCGTTCCCCGCCGACTGGTTCACCGTTCCCGACCGCACCCAGCGGACCGGGCTCAGAGTCGCGAATCACCTCGCGTCCTGCGTTCCGGCTCGCTCGCTCTGCGACGACCTGCGTCTCCTCGCCGAGCTGGACGGCTTCGACCTCGACCCGCGTCTCGCATTCCGCTTCACGGGCGCGATCGACGTGGGGAGCGTCAGCTCGCGCAGCGTCTTCCTCATCCGTCTCGCGGCGGGGCCGCCCGAGCTCACGGGCGTGGACCGCCTCGTCTGGGATCCCGCCACCCTCACGCTCTACGCGCGCCCCGAGAGTCTCCTCGAGCCAGAGACGCGCTACGGGCTCGTGGTCACGCGCGAGCTTCGCGACTCGACCGGCCGAACCGTCGAGCCGTCGCCCGGTTTCGCGGCGTTCCTTCGCTCGGACGGCGGGGCCCCCGTCCCACGCGAGCATCGCGCGGCCTTCGGTCTGCTCCGTCGCGCGCTCGACCGGCGCGGCATCCGCGTGGATCGGGTCGCGGTCGCCTCCGTCTTCACCACGGGCAGCGTCTCGGTGTTTCTCGAGCAGGCCCGCGACGCGCTCGACCGGCAGCCGCCAGCCCCGGCGCTGATGACGGCGCCCGAGGCCGGCGGGCGCGCGTGGTTCCCGCGGGTGAGCCTGGCGCGTCTCGTCCTGCGTCGCCAGGTGGGTCCGGTGTCGGGCTCGTCGGTGGGCGGCGTGACGCCGGGCGCCGACGGTGCGCCCGACGGCTTCCGGGACGAGGTGCTCCCCCTCGAGGCCCTGCCGCGGGATGCCATCGGTGGCATCGGGATCGGGTGGTACTGGTCACCCTGGTACTTGACGCCCGAACGCCGGATCGTCGAGGCACCGACGCTTGCTCCCCACCGGGCGGCAGGAGTCGACCGTCCCGTCCCCTTCGTCGTGGTGACGCCGGCGGGTCGGCCCCCGCCGGAGGGGTGGCCGCTGGTGGTGTTCGGGCACGGCTACGGCGGAGAGATGCTCTCGAACGCGTGCCTCGTCGCGGGCGGTCTCGCGCGTCAGGGAATCGCGACGGTGGCGATCTCGGTGGTCGGCCATGGCGGCGGGCCGGAGGGCCGGCTCCTCGTCAGCCTCGGTGACGGGCGGACCCAGATCGTCCGGGTACCGGGCCGTGGCGTCGACCTGGACGCAGACGGCCGCATCGAGCCCACCGAGGGTCTGGCCCCGCTCCCCGGCGGCTCTCTCGCGGCGCTCGGTCTCCGGGATGGACTCCGCCAGCAAGTGGTCGACCTCATGGCGCTCGTCCGGGCCGTCGGGAAGGGGCTCGACGTGGACGGTGACGGTCGCCCGGACACGGGGCAGGGGTCCATCTTCTACGCGGGACACTCGCTCGGCGGGATCTACGGGACGCTCTTCCTCGCGGTCGAGTCGCGCGTGCGTGTCGGTGCCCTGGTCGTGCCGGGCGGGCCCGTGACCGAGATCGCGCGGCTCTCGCCCGTCTTCCGCCCGCGCGTCAAGGACGCGCTCGGGCGCCAGAGCCCGCCGCTCCTGAACCTGGCCGGGGACTTCCGGGAGGATCTCCCGCTTCGCGGCGATGGGCCGGTCGTGGCGCCCGTGCCCGGGGCGCTCGGGATCCAGGAGTACCTCGCCCGGGTGGAATGGCTCGGCCGCCGCGCCGACCCCGTGGCCTATGCGCGCCACCTCCGGCGGGCGCCGCTTCCCGGGCTCGAGCCCGCCCGCGTGCTCGTCCAGTACGCCTTGGGGGACCGCGTCGTGCCAAATCCGACGACGGCGACGCTCGTCCGCGCGGGGGAGTTGGGCGACCGCACGGTGCTCGTCCGTACCGATCGCGTCGCCCGCGCGATCGGCGCCGAGTGGCCGGACCCCCACGGGTTCCTGCTCGCCGTCCGCGCCCCGGGCCTGGTCGGTCGCGTCGCCATGCTGGCGCAGGAGCAGCTGGCGCGCTTCCTGCGGGACGAGGGCGAGGCCCTGTGGTCCCCGGGCGGCCTGTCGTTCTCCGGCCCCGACGACCGCTACCTCGAGACCCCGAGCGCGAGACGATGAGCGCCGCGCGGCCGCCGGCGCCCGGCGCGCTGTTGAAGGCCCGTGGGGGAGTGTGGTTACAATGTCGGCGTCCATCGAGCCCCGTGCGCGGCTTCCCCGACGCATTCAGTGACCCCGAACCTGCGAGGGCCCCATGAAAGTCCTGAGGATCGTGCCGGAGCGGTGCACGGGCTGCCTCCGGTGCGAGCTGGCGTGCTCGTACGTGCAGACGGGCACGTTCCAGCCCGCCAAGTCGGTGATCCGCGTCTCGCCGTTCGAGGGCCACACGAGCTACGCGCCGTACACGTGCTTCCAGTGCGCCGAGGGCTGGTGCATGACCGCGTGCCCGGTCGGCGCGATCGTCATCTCGCCGGTGGGCGCCAAGGCCGTGATCGACGACCAGTGCGTCGGGTGCAAGCTCTGCACGATCGCCTGCCCGTACGGGACCATGTTCTACAACCCCGACACGCAGAAGGCGTTCAAGTGCAACCTCTGCGGCGGCGACCCGGCGTGCGCCCACGCGTGCCCGACGCAGGCGATCCTCTACGAGGAGGCCGAGACCGCCGACTGGCTCGGTGACTTCGCGGCGGCGCGAGGCGCCGGCACGCTCGTCCCGGCCGGCGGGAACGGGAGGCACTGATGGCGGCGCGCCACGTCATCGTCGGGGGCGGCACCGCCGGTCACAACGCGATCAACACGATCCGGCAGGAGGAGGGCGAGCGCTCGGAGATCGTGCTGGTCTCGGCCGAGCGGCCCTACTCGCGCATGGTCCTCCCCTACTACCTCGGCCGCACCATCGCCGAGTCGCACGTGTTCACGGCCACCCCCGCGAAGCTCGGCCGGCTCGGCGTGACGACGCACATCGGGCGCCGGGCGACGGCCCTCGACGCGAAGGCCGGGAAGCTCACCCTCGACGACGGGACCGCGCTCGAGTACGACGACCTCCTGGTCGCGACCGGGTCGTCCGCCGTCCGGGCCCCGGTGCCGGGCGCGGACGGCCCCGGTGTCCACAGCTTCTGGACGCTCGAGCAGGCGCGCGGGCTGGTCGCCGAGATCCGGGCGGGCAGCCACGTGGTGATGGTGGGCGCCGGCTTCATCGCCTTCACCATCCTCAACTCGATCCTCGCGCTCGGGGCGCGCCTCACGATCGTCGAGATCGCGCCCCAGATCCTGCCGCGCATGATCGACCGGCAGGGGGCGTCGCTCGTCGACGCGTGGCTTCGGAAGCACGGCGTCGAGATTCGCACGGGCGCCACGCTGACGGCGCTGGAGCAGCACGCCGGCCGGCGCCGCCTTCGCTTCAAGGACGGCGCGGATCTCGACGCCGACGTCGTGATCATGGCGACGGGCATCCGCACGAACCTCGGGTGGCTCGAGGGCTCGGGCATCCGCGTCAACCGGGGCGTTGTCGTCGACGACCACCTCCGGTCGAGCGTGCCGAACGTCTACGCCGCCGGTGACGTGGCCGAGGGGCGGGACCTGGTGACCGGGCAGCCCGACGTCCACGCCATCGAGCCGACGGCGATGGAGCACGGCCGGGTGGTCGGGGCCAACATGGCGGGCCGCGACGTCCCGTACCGCGGCAGCCTCCTCATGAACATCGTGGAGGTCTGCCACCTCGACGTGGCGAGCTTCGGGCGCTGGGACGATCCCGCGGCGGAGCTCATGCTGGCGGTCGACCCCGACCGGCCCTCGTACCGGAAGCTTCTCTGGCACGGCGACCGGCTGACGGGGGCGATGATCCTCGGCCCCTCCGCCGACATCTGGACGACGAACGACGTGGGGATGCTGAAGGGCCTCGTCCAGTCCGGCGTGCCGCTCGGTCCGTGGAAGGAGCAGCTTCGCCGGAACCCCTTCGACGTCAAGCGCGCCTACGTCGCTTCGCATGCGACCCGGCAGCTCCTCCCGCAGACGGTGCTCGGCCGGCCGGCGCCCGCGCCCGCGGTGCTCTGGAGCTAGGGGCCAGCCGTTGACTGCCGTGCGAGTCGGCCGGGATCGGGCCCTCCTCCCGCGGGATGGCGAACTGTTTCGAAGTCCGAGTCTGACCCCAGGAGAATGCGAATGACGCAGGCAGGGACGCAGGCGGCGACGAAAGAGGCGGCGGCCCCGAGGGCCGGCCTCCCCGGCGGATACGCGGGGCAGCTTCTCCGGGTGGACCTCTCGGCCGGCCGCGCGTGGGGCGAGCCCTGGTCCCCCGCCGACATGCGGACGTACCTCGGCGGCGCCGGGCTCGG
>JBGQGN010000269.1:0-5778 GCA_041497395.1 Methylomirabilia bacterium | reverse complement strand
GCCCACATCCAGCCGACGAGCAGCGCCGCCGCGGGATAGAGCGGGAGGAGATACGCGGCCCGCTTGCCGGTGGACAGGCTGAAGAACACGAGCCCCGCCACGAACCAGCAGAGCGGGAACAGGAACGGCGCCGGCGCCTGGCCGTCTGGCGTGTCCGCCGCGCGCGCCTCCCGCAGGTGGTCCTTTGCGCCGCGCCAGGCCATCCACGCCAGGGCGATGGCGCCCGGCACGAACAGGCTCCACGGCAGGAAGCCGGTCGTGAAGTCGGCGAAGTACTGGTACCACGGGCCGTGGTGCACCCAGCTCCGGGCGTACCGCTCGACCTGCTGGTGCACGATCGTCTCGCGAAGGTAGCCGAGGCCGTGGCGGGAGACGGCGGGGCCGTACCAGCCGAGCACGACCAGGACGAAGACGGGAAGACCGGGCCACAGCCCGACCCGCCGGGGCACCGCGCGGAGCGGCCCGGTCAGGGCGAGGTAGAGAAGGCCCGCGAGGAGCGGGAGCACGAGCCCGAGGAGTCCCTTGCTCATCACCGCGAGCGCCATCGCCGCGTACGCGAGCGCGATCCAGGCGGTGTGGCGCGGTCCCCGGGCGGTGGTGAAGCTCCGCCAGAGGGCGAGGCACGCGAGCGTCACCCCCGCGATGAGGAACTGGTCGGGGTGTCCCTGCCGCGCGTACCAGAAGAAGAGGCCGCTCGTGGCCAGGACCGCGGCGCTCACCAGGCCCGCTCGCGCGCCGAAGAGCGCCTCGCCGAGCGCGAGCGTGAAGACGAGGCTCGCGAGCCCGCCCAGGGCTGCGGGCAGCCGGGCCGACACCTCGTCGAAGGGTCCGCCCCGGAGCTCGGCCACTGCCGCGGCGGCCCAGAAGTAGAGCGGCGGCTTGTCGGGATAGATCTCGCCGAAGAGGTGGGCCACCAGCCACGGCCCCCCGCGAACCATCTCGCGCGCGGCCAGCGCGTACTTCGCCTCCAGCGGGTGGCGCAGGATCTCGCGCCCGAGCCCGGGCAGGTAGAGGGCCGCGCCGAGCGCGAGGACGACCAGCACGGGGCCGAGGCGCCCGCGGCCGCTCACGCGGCGCATCCTCGCGCCGCCGTGTCGCTCACCAGGAGGACGTAGCCGCCCCGCGTCTCCAGGATGGAGAGCGTGGCGGCGGCCGGGAGCGTCCGCACGAGCGCGGCGGGCGCGATGACGAAGAGCCGCCCGGGGCGTGTCCCGAGCTCCCGGAGGCGCGCGTCGCCTTGCCGGCCCAGGAACTCGACGGGCCGCCGCGCGTAGAAGAGGAGGCTCGGCCGGTACGGGCCGACCGCAGCGAGCGTGTCGCACGGCCCCGCGGCGCGGGCGGCCCGGGCCGCGAGCTCGCCGGCGGGCGCCACGAACTCCCGGCTGAATGCCGGGAGCGCGACCTGAAAACCGATCGCGAGGACGAGCAGGCTCAGCACGGCGAGCGTCTTGAAGAGGCGCGCGCCATCGCGCACGAGCGCGACCCCGCCGGCGCCCGCGACCAGGGCCGCGACGAGGAGGGCGCTCGCGGGCAGGCTCGCGCCGGCGGCCGCGGGGTACGCGGGGGCCAAGAGGCGCACGAGCTGGTCCGACGCGAGCCACGCCCCGGCCAGGAGGGCGCCCACGGCGACACCGGTCCCGCCGAGGAGGCTCCGGGACAGGCGCGAGGGGCGCGCCGGCCAGGACGCCGCGACGAGGAGGGCGGCCGCGGGAAACAGCGGGAGGACGTAGTGGGGGAGCCGGGTCTGGGCCACCGAGAAGAGCGCCAGCCCCGCGAGGAGCCAGACGCCCGCGAAGACGGTCACCGCCTCCCGCCGGGCGCGCCGGGCCCGCACGCGCGCCTGCCGGAGCCCCGCGACGACGGCCTCCGGCAGGAACGCGCTCCAGGGGAAGAAGCCCAGCAGCAGCACCGGGACGTAGAAGAGCGCCGTCCCGCCCGGCCCGGTCACGGGCCGGAGAACGCGGCCGAGGGTCTCGCCCCGGGCCCGCGCGGCATAGTCCCAGCCGTGGAGCCAGAACATGGCGGCGTACCACGGCCCGGCGACCAGGAGGAAGAGCCCCAGCCCGCGGAGGGGCCACGCCTCCCGCCACGCCTGACCGAGGCCACCCGCGAGCAGGAGGTAGGCGACCACCCCGCCGAGCGGGATCAGGAGCCCCACCGGCCCCTTGGCGAGCGCCGCGAGACCGGCGGCGATCCAGGCGAGCGCGTACCAGGGGCCGCGCGGCGCGGCTCCCCACCAGCCTCTAAGGAACGCGTAGCCCGCGACGGTCGTCCAGAGCGCGAGCGTCGCGTCGGTGAGCGCCATCCGGCCGATTGCGACGTACTCGACGGAGAGGAGCAGCACCAGCGCGGCGCGCCAGGCCACGTCCCTCCCGAAGACCCAGCGGGCGAAGGCGTACTGGACCAGCACGAGAAGGAGCGCCGCGACGGCCGACGGGAGGCGCGCCGCCGTCTCGCCCACTCCCAGGACCGCGTACGCCCCCGCCGTGAGCCAGTAGACGAGCGCGGGCTTCGCGAAGCGCGGCAGCCCGCCGAGGGTGGGCGTGATCCAGGAGCGCTCCTCCAGCATCTCGCGGGCCGCCTCGGCATTGGCGCCCTCGTCGCGGTCCGTGAGTGCCACGGCTCCCAGGCCGACGAGGAGGAGGAGCCCCGCGAGCACGAGGAGAAGCAGGGCGTCCCGGGGCGGGCGCACGGGCTAGATTGTACCCGGGAGTCGTGATAGAGGAAGGAGAGAACCCCGCCAGCGACAATGGTGTCGATGCGATTCGCGAGCCTCCGAGACCGCCTGGTGGTCCTGATCGTACTGGCCGCCCTCCCGACCTTTGGTCTGGCCCTCTACACCCACGCCGCGCAGCGGCGGCAGGCCGCCCAGGACGGGCGCGAGGCCGCGCTCCGCTTCGCTGGAGGCCTCGGCCGGGCGCACGAGCAGCGGCTGGGGGAGGCGCGGCGGCTTCTCGTGACCCTGGCCGCGCAGCCCGAGACCCGCGCGGGCGATTCGACGGCGTGCGGCGTCCGCTACGCGGCGCTTCTCCGGGAGTTCCCCGACATGACGACCCTCGGCGTCGCGGGGGCGAGCGGCGAGGTCACGTGCAGCGCCGTGCCCCTGTCCCGGTCGCTCAACGTGACGGACCGGCCGTGGTTCGATCGGGCCGTCCGCACCCAGGCGTTCGCCACGGGAGACCACGAGCTCGATCCCGTCACGGGAAAGCCGCAGCTCGTCGCCGCGCTCCCGGTCCCGTATCCGGGCGGCGGGACGCAGTTCGTCGTGTTCGCGGCGCTCGATCTCGGGTGGGTGGGGCGCTTCGCCGCGGCCGACCTGCCCACGGACTGGGCGGTCGCCCTCTCGGACGACCGCGGCACGATCCTCGCGCGGCATCCGGATCCCTGGCGCTGGGTGGGCCAGCGTCTTCCCGAGGCGGCGGTGGTGTCGGCGGCCGTCGCCGAGAAGGGGGAGGGCACGGCCGAGGTGGCCGGCGCCGACGGGGTGGTGCGGCTGCTCGGGTTTGCGCCCGTTCCCGGGCCGGCCGGGACCCGGCGCGCGTACCTGAGCGTGTCGCTCCCGCGGGAGGCGGCATTCGCCCCGGCCGACCGGGCGCTCGTGCGGAACCTCCTCGGGCTGGGGCTCGTCGCGGTGGTGGCGATCCTGGCCGCCTGGCTCGGCAGCGAGTGGATCGTCCTCCGCCGGATCAAGCTCTTGGCCGACGCGGCCGGTCGGCTGGCCGCGGGCGACTTCGAGGCGCGCGCAGAGGTGGCGGGAGGGGACGAGATCGGCGCGCTCGCGCGCGGGCTGAACGGGATGGCCGCCCGCGTGGGCGCCATGGTGAGCGCCGAGCGGGAGGCGCGCCACTCCCTCGCCGGGCGCGTCGACGCGCTGGTCGCGGAGCGGACGCGCGAGGTCGAGCTCCTGCGGCAGCTGAGCGAGCTCCTCCAGGCCTGCGCGACCCCGGACGAGGCGCACGGCGTGATGGGCCAGCTCTGCGGCCGGCTCTTTCCGGACGCGGCGGGGGCGGTCCTGGTGACGCCCGCCTCGCGCGACGGGCTGTGGGCCGTCGCGGTCTGGGGCCCGCCGCTCGCGGGCGGGCGGGAGCGATTCCAGCTCGATGATTGCTGGGCTCTCCGCCGGGGCCGGGTCTACCGGGTGGACGACGCCCAGGCGAGTCCGGCGTGCCTCCACCTCGGCGAGCCCACGCCGCCGGCGTTCGTCTGCGTGCCGCTGGCGGCCCAGGGAGAGACGCTCGGCCTGTTCACCCTCGCCGTGCCCCCGGGCGCGGCGGCCGAGGGAGGCCTGGGCGAGGCCCGGGTGCGCCTCGCCGTGACCGTGGCCGAGCAGTTCGCGCTCGCGCTGGCGAACGTCCGGCTCCGGGAGACCCTGCGGGGCCAGTCGATCCGCGACCCGCTGACCGGGCTGTTCAACCGCCGGTACATGGAGGAGACGCTCGATCGGGAGCTGAGCCGGGCGGAGCGCGAGCACCGGCCGCTGTCCCTGATCCTCCTCGACATCGACCGGTTCAAGCACTTCAACGACAGCTTCGGCCACGAAGCGGGCGACATCATCCTGTCGAGCCTCGGCGCGCTCCTCCGCAGCGCGTCGCGGGCGGGGGACGTCGCGTGCCGGTACGGCGGCGAGGAGTTCGTGCTCATCCTGCCGGCGGCGTCGCTCGCGGACGCGCAGCGCCGGGCCGAGGAGATCCGCGAGGCGATTCGCGGGCTCCGGGTGACCCACGGCGGCCGGCCGCTCGAGGCGGTGCGCTGCTCGATGGGGGTGGCCGCGTTTCCGGAGCACGGCGGGGTGGGCGGCGCGCTCCTCCGGGCCGCCGACGCCGCGCTCTACCGCGCCAAGCGCGAGGGCCGCGACCAGGTCGTCCTCGCCGACTGACGGGCCGGCCCCGCGCCGACCCCCCTGAGCCCGCCGCGGGTCCTGTCGCCGGTTCGCCCCGGACGCGACTCGCCGCGCCGGGGTCCTCACCGGCGCCGCCCGCGGCGGATTCCGTGCGAAGCGCTCGTTGGATCCGTCTAGGTCGGCCGCTTCTTTGCGGCGATGCGGGCGAGGAAGCGCGCCTGGTCGATCTGGAACCGCTCGTGCGTCCCCTCGACGATCCGCTCGACCTCGTCGTGGCCCTCGATGGCGAACACGAAGCGGCGGCCGTCGACCTCGCGGAGCGTCGCGCGGATGGTGGCGCGCATGCCCACCGGCGTGGCCGCCAGGTGGCGGACGTCGATCCGCGTCCCCACCGTCCCGGCCCCGGGCGGGAGCTGAGCCTCGACCGCGCGGATGGCGGCGAGCTCGAGGAGCGACACCAGGCGGGGCGTGGCCAGCACGTCGACGCCCGTGTTCCCGAGCGCGGCCGCCGTGTCGGCCGGCTGGACCACGATCTCGACTTCGCCCACGAGCCCGGCTTCGATGGCCATCAGGACCCTCCTGTTCAGTGCGGGGGATGGACGAGAAAGAGCACACCGAGACCCGCGACGAGAACCTCGAGCGCCAGCACGAAGGACCGGTCGCTCATCCGCTCGAGGATCCGGCGGCCGACGAACGCTCCGACGAACATGACCGCGCCCATCGCGAGGCCCAGCGCGCCGGTCTCCGGGGTCACGAGGGCGTAGCGGCCGTAGACCGCCGTCTTGGTGAGATGGACGGCCGCGGCGCACACGGCCTCCGTCCCGATGAACGCCCCGCGGCGGAGCCCGTAGCCGAGGAAGAAGGGCATGTTGACGGGGCCGGTGGCGGCCACGAGGGCCGACAGGAGACCGGTCCCCGCGCCGAGCAGCGGGAAGTGC
>JBGQGN010000268.1:0-5790 GCA_041497395.1 Methylomirabilia bacterium | reverse complement strand
TCCCGCGCGGACTGATCTTCCAGGTCGAGGAGGAGCGCGCCTTCGTCGAGGGGCGCTTCCACACGGCGCACCTGCCGTCCGCGGTCATCGGCGCGGGGATCGATCCGGTCACGGACGCCGATGCGGCGCGGTTCCGGCGCCAGCACGGGCTCGAGGGCGCCTACTTCCTCTACGTCGGCCGGGTCGACGTCGAGAAGGGCTGCCGCGCCCTCGTGGAGGCGTTCCTGGCCTGGCGCGAGCGGACCGCCGAGCCCGTGACGCTGGTCCTCATGGGGACGGTCGCCCTGAAGCTTCCGCGCCATCCGGCCGTTCGCGCGCTCGGCTTCCGGCCCGAGGCCGAGAAGCACGACGCGATCGCCGGGGCGACGGCGCTCGTGATGCCCTCGCCGCACGAGAGCTTCTCCTTCGTGATCCTCGAGGCGTGGTCGCAGGGCACGCCGGCCCTCGCGACCGCGCGCTCCCCCGTGCTCCGGGGCCACGTCGAGCGCTCGGGCGCGGGACTCCTCTACGACCGGGCGCCGGGCGACTTCGGGGCGGTCGCCGGGTCGCTGCTCGGCGACGAGCCCCTCCGCAAGACGCTCGGCGAGCGCGGCCGGGCCTACGTCGAGACGCGCTATCGCTGGCCGGGCATCACGCGCCAGTACCTCGACTTCCTGGAGCAGGTCTTCGGCAGAGGCGCGGCGTGAGCCGGCCGGGTGTCAGGCTCCACGCGCGCGGCCGCCGGGTGGCATGACCGATGGATGCGCAGGTGTTCACCGAGCACTTCGACCTCGAGGACACCCACTGGTGGTTCCGCTCGAAGCGGACCCTGATCCTCTCGCTCCTGCGGCGCTACGGTGTCCTCGGCGGCCCGGGGCTCGACGTGGGATGCGGGACGGGCGGCACGCTGGCGGTCCTTGCCCGGCAGGGCACCTGGATCGGCGTCGACGCCGACCCGGCCGCGCTCGAGCTCTCCCGGCGGCGCGGGCTCGCGCGCCTCGCCGGAAGCGGAGCCGAGGCGCTGCCCTTCCGCCCGGGCACGTTCGCGGCCTGCCTCTGCCTCGACCTGCTCTACCACCGGAACGTCGTCTCGGAGAGCGGCGTGCTCCGGGAATGTCACCGGGTCCTGCGCCCGGGTGGCCTGCTGCTCGTGACCGACTCGGCCTTCAAGTGGCTCCGCTCGGCACACGACGAGGCGGTGCACGGCGCCCGTCGCTACACGCGGCGCGAGCTCGTCGAGCGAGTCCGGGCCGCGGGCTTCACGCCGGTCCTCGCCTCCTACGCCTACTGCCTCGTCTTCCCGGTCGTGGCGGCCGTCCGCCTCGCGCGGCGCGGCGCCGCGGGCGGCTCGGACGTGTTCCCGCTGCCCCGCCCGCTCAACACCGCGCTCCTCGGGGTGCAGGCGGTCGAGCGGGCGCTCCTGCGCCTGGGCCCCCTGCCCTTCGGCAGCTCGGTCGTGCTGGTGGCGCGGAAGGCGGCGGCGTGACGGCCTCGGTGGTGCTGCCCACGTACAACGAGCGCGACGTCATCGTCGGCGTGGTCGGCGAGATCCTCGCCGCGGTCGGCGACGTCGAGGTGCTGGTCGTGGACGACGACTCCCCGGACCGGACCTGGGAGGCGGTCGAGACCGCCTTCGCCGGAGACCGGCGCGCCCGCGTCCTCCGCCGGGTGGGCCGCCGCGGGCTCCCCTCCGCCATCGCCGAGGGCATCGCGGGCACGCGGGGCGACGTGGTGGTCTGGCTCGACGCCGACGGCTCCATGCCGGCCGGCGTCATCCCGGAGCTCGTGGCGGCGACGGCGGACGCCGACGTCGCCGTCGCGTCGCGCTACGCCGCCGGCGGCCGGGACGCCCGTGACTCCGCCGGGCGCATCCTCGCGTCCCGGGCGATCAACGCGTTCGGCACGCTGTGGCTCGGGGGCCCGGTCCGCGACTGGACCTCCGGCTTCGTGGCGGCCCGGCGGTCGGCGCTCGAGCGCGTGCCCATCCGCGCGGACCACGTCTACGGCGACTACTGCATCGACTTTCTTCACCGGGCGTGCCGCCAGGGCCTCCGGGTGGTCGAGGTGCCATACGCGTGCGTGGAGCGGCGCGCGGGCACAACCAAGACCAGTCCGAGCCTTCGCCGGTTCGCGGTCCTGGGATTGCGCTACGCCCAAACTATCCGGCGGCTGCGACGCGACAGCCGGATCGAGGAGGATCGGCCTTGATCGAAGAGACCCGCCTGCCCGAGAACGTCATGGCCGAGTTCTCGCACATCGTGCCGGGGCCCGAGCCGGCGCTGGAGGTCCGCCTCCCCCGCATCCCGGTCGTGGAGGAGGCCCTGACCCGCCAGATCATCCCCGTCTCGGACCCGCGCCTGGACGGCAACGAGCTGCGCTATCTCACCCAGTGCATCCAGTCGAACTGGATCTCCTCGGCCGGGCGCTTCGTCCGGGAGTTCGAGGACACCTTCGCCCAGCTGGTCGGGTGCCGGTACGGGGTCGCGTGCTCGAACGGGACCACGTCGCTCCATCTCGCCCTGGTGACCTTCGGCCTCGCGCCGGGCGACGAGGTCGTTCTGCCCGCCTTCACCATGATCGCCACGGCGAACGCGGTCCGCTACACGGGCGCCACGCCGGTGCTGGTCGACTCGGAGCGCGACACGTGGAACCCCGACACGTCGCGGCTCGCCAGCGCCATCACGCCCCGGACGAAGGGCATCATCGTCGTCCACACCTATGGGCACCCCGTCGACATGGACCCGGTCATGGAGCTGGCCGAGCGCCGGGGCCTGTGGGTCCTCGAGGACGCGGCGGAGGCCCACGGCGCGACCTACCGGGGCCGGCCCGCCGGGAGCATCGGCCAGGCGGCTTCCTTTTCCTTCTACGCGAACAAGATCATCACCACGGGCGAGGGGGGGATGGTCACGACCAACGACCCCGAGATCGCGCGCCTCGGGCGCCGGCTCCGCGACCACGCCTTCTCGGACGAGCGGCACTTCTGGCACAAGTACCTCGGGTTCAACTACCGGATGACCAACATGCAGGCCGCCGTGGGGCTCGCCCAGACCGAGCGCCTCGAGCAGTTCGTGCGCATCCGCCGCGACAACGCCGCGCGCTACTCGGCGCGGCTCAAGCGGATCCCCGGACTCACGCTGCCGGTGGAGCGACCCTGGGCCAAGAACGTCTACTGGATGTACGGGGTCGTCGTCGAGGACGCGTTCGGGATCTCACGGGACCAGCTGCGGCAACGCCTCGCCCGCCGGGGGATCGAGACCCGCACGTTCTTCATTCCCATCCACTTGCAGCCGATCTACTATGAGCTGTTCCGCGGGCAGCGCTTCCCGGTGGCCGAGGAGCTCTGCCAGCGTGGGCTCTACCTGCCCTCGGGCGCGACCCTCACGGAGGCCGAGGTGGCTTACGTGTGCCAGGCCGTGGCCGAGGTGCGAGAGGAGCGCGGATGATTCCCGTCTTCGCCCCCTGGCTCTCCGAGAACGTGCGGCGCTACGTCCTCGACTGCGTCGACTCGGGCTGGATCTCCTCGCTCGGGCAATACGTCG
Source organism: Methylomirabilia bacterium (assembly GCA_041497395.1). Classification (GTDB taxonomy): domain Bacteria; phylum Methylomirabilota; class Methylomirabilia; order Rokubacteriales; family DASRDR01; genus DASRDR01. The sequence goes on along the minus strand of JBGQGN010000268.1, from coordinate 2,272 downwards.
GGCGCTTCGAGCGCGACTTCGCCACCTTTTGCGAGGCCCGCCACGCCGTGGCGACGTCGAACGGCACCACGGCGCTTCACCTCTGCCTGGCGACGCTCGGGATCGGGCCGGGCGACGAGGTGCTGGTCCCGGACCTGACCTTCGTCTCGACGGCCAACGTCGTCCGCTACACCGGAGCGACGCCCGTGCTGGTGGATTCCGACCCGCGGACGTGGGGGATGGACGCGGCCGACGCGCGGCGCAAGCTCACGGCGCGGACCCGGGCCGTCATCCCGGTCCACCTCTACGGGCACCCGGTGGACATGGATCCGTTCCTCGCCATGGCGGCCGAGCATCGACTGGACATCGTCGAGGACGCCGCCGAGGCCCATGGGGCGCGCTACAAGGGACGGCGGGTCGGGGCGCTCGGGCGGATCGGCGCCTTCTCCTTCTACGGGAACAAGATCATCACGACCGGCGAGGGCGGCATGGTCGTGACCAACGACCCGGCGCTCGCCGAGCGCGCGGCGTTCCTGCGAGACCACGCCATGGATCCCCGCCGCCGGTACTATCATCCGGAGATCGGCTTCAACTACCGCATGACCAACATCCAGGCGGCGATCGGCTGCGCCCAGCTCGAGCAGGCGGACGCGATCCTCGCGCGGCGGAAGACGATCGCGGGAGCCTACGAGACCGGCGTCGCCGGGATCCCCGGGCTCACGCGGCCGCCGGCCGAGCCCTGGGCGGAGAGCGTGTACTGGATGTACTCCGTCCTGATCGAGCCGGCGTTCGGGTCGAGCCGGGAGGCCGTCATCGCGGGGCTCCGGGCTCGCGGCGTCGACTCCCGCCCGTTCTTCGTGCCGCTCCACGAGCTACCCCCGTACCACCTGGACACCCCGTTCCCGGTGGCCACGTCGCTCGGGGCGCGAGGGATCAACCTGCCCTCCGGGACGGGCCTGACCCTCGAGGAAATCACCACGGTGTGCGGCGCGCTGCGGGCGCTCTCCGCGGGCTGAGGACCGCCGAGAACCCATGACCCGGCCGATGGCCGCACACTGGAGCTGACCCGAGTCACCATGGTCTCCGTCGTCCTGCCCACCTACAACGAGCGGGAGGGAATCGGCGAACTGGTCGCCGAGATCCTGGCGGTCGCCCGCCGGGCCGCGCTCGACCTGGAGATCTTGGTCGTGGACGACGCGTCACCGGACGGCACGGCGGCGCACGTCGAGTCCAGCTTCAAGGGCGACCCGGCCGTGCGCGTTCACGTTCGGCGAGACGAGCGGGGCCTCGCGAGCGCGATCTACCGGGGCATCCGGGAGGCGCGCGGCGACGTCGTGGTGGTCATGGACTCCGACGGCAACCACGATCCCGCGCTCCTGCCGCTGATGGTCCGTTGCGTTGAGGACTTCGACGTGGTGATCGGCTCCCGATACGTCCTCGGGGGCGGCATGCTCACGTCGCGGTTCCGCTACTGGGGCTCCTACGCCTTCAACATTCTGATCCGCATCGTGCTCGGGCTGCGCATCCACGACAACCTCTCCGGCTACCTCGCCTTCCGACCGACGCTGCTTCGCGGGCTCACCCCCGAGGCCGTGTTCTACGGCTATGGCGACTACGCCATCCGGCTTCTGCACCGCGTGGTCCGCGAGGGCGGCCGCGTGCTGGAGATCCCGACGGTCTACCGGTTCCGAAAGGGGGGCGAGTCCAAGACCCGCTTCTCCGCGTACCTCTGGACGTACCTCGCCTCGGTGTTCCGGCTCCGGCTGGCCCGGCGGTGAGCCCACAGGCCGCCACAGGCCGAAGGCCGTCGGATCAGGACTGTCCTATCAACGCCCGCACGGCTACGGCAGCCCAGTGAGCCCACAGGCCGGAGGCCGTCCGATCAACTCCCGCACGGCCACGGCAGCCCGGTGAGCGCGGGCGGCCCGCCGCCGGGCGGAGCCACCCCCCGCCCCGCGCGCGACTGGTGGTTCTGGGCGCTTTTCGGGTTGCTCGGGCTCCTCCTGGCGCTCTACCTGGCCTTCCCCCGGCTCGACGCCGACCAGGCGATCACCGGCCTCATGGGCGTCTACGTGCTCCGGGGCGAGTTCCCCATCTTCTTCTGGATGCAGGACCACGCCGGCGTCCCGGAGTCGTACACGGCCGCCCCCCTCTTCTTCCTCTTCGGGATCTCGCGCCGTGCCCTCGATCTGGTTCCGGCGCTCGGCACGCTCGCCCTCGCGCTGGCCGTCTACCGCACCGGACTCGTCCTCTTCGGCCGCGGGGCCGGCCTCCTGGGCGTTCTCTTCACCAC
>JBGQGN010000267.1:0-5796 GCA_041497395.1 Methylomirabilia bacterium | reverse complement strand
GTCGAGCCGCGCCCTGGACCGCTGGGCCTGCGGACCTTATTCTACGAACGGGTTGGGGTGGAGCCCAAATCACGCCTGCCCTTCCCCGACACAAGAGGTGATTGAGCCCCTGGCCTCGAGCGCGCCCCCGCGCGCGAGGTGCGGCGGTAGAAGGCGCGGGCCGCCGAGGGCCTGCTTCGGGGAGCGGCCCTCTCGCCGGCGCGATGGAGGATCAGACGATGCCGACCATCCACGAGCTGCCGATCGAGCCCTTGACCGAAGAGGCGTTCGCGCCCTTCGGCCAGATCATCTCGACGAAGGACCGGACGCCCGACTTCCGGACCGAGAGCGGCACCGAGGGCTGGGCCATTGATTTCCAGTCGGGCCGGCCACTCGTGATGGTGCTCCGCACGCGGTACCGGGAGTTGCGGTTCTCGAAGCTCGAGCGGCACTTCGAGCTGACCCAGACGTTCCTCCCGCTCGGTGGGTCTCCCGCGGCGGTCGCCGTGGCGCCACCCTCATCCGATCGCTCGGTCATCCCGGACCCAGCCGAGGTCCGGGCCTTCCTGCTCGACGGCACGAAGGGGTACGCCCTCGCTCCCGGGACCTGGCACAGTCTCGACCGGTTCCCGCTCTACCCGCCGGACACCCGATGGGTGATCCTCACCGACCACGAGACTCAGCAGGATCTGCTGGCCGCGTACAGCGGAAAGGGGGGATGGAAGCTTACCCAGGAGGCGGACTACGGCGCGCGGTTCGACCTAGCCTTCGCACTGACCGTTGGCCGCTGACCCGACCTTTCCTTCGCCTGGTGGCGGGCGGGCTCGCCGGATGCGTATTGACAAGCTCCGACGGCCAACCCTAGACTGCCCGCACCGTGCAGTCCCCTTCCGCTCATTCCGAGCACGGAGCGCTCGGGCGGGGCCGTGACGGCTCCACTACTATCGGCACGCGTCACCACGATCCGGCCGACCTGTTCGGCTCAATTCCCTAGCCGACCGGAGGGTCACCATGAGCGACAGGACCGCCTACCTCTCCAAACTCCTGACGATCAACATCGGCCGCCGGGGCTTCATCCGGGTGGCCACCGGCGCCGCGGCCGGGATGGCGACGGGGCCGTTCCTGATCCGCCGCGCCGCCGCGCAGAGCAAACAGCCCCTGGTCATCCTCTACGGTGTCCCGCGTGCCACCATGGACGCGCAGAACCACATCAACACCTACGACGAGAGCCCCCTCGGTAACATGTTCGAGAACCTCGTCGACATGAGCAACCCGATCGACCCCTACAAGGGGTGGAAGCCGATGCTGGCCGTCTCGTGGAAGCGCCTCAACGAGACGACCTTCCAGTTCCGGCTGCGCGAGAACGTGAAGTTCCACAACGGCGAGCCCTTCGACGCGGAAGCGGTGAAGTTCAGCGTCGACCGCCTCCTGGGGCGCGTGGACAAGGATTTCCTGCCGCCTACCGTGGCCTGGCACGCCTACGACACGGTGAACAAGGCCGAGCCGGTGGACCGATACACGGTCAACGTCATCACGAAGGTCCCGGACCCCATCGTTCTCAACCGCTTCAACGGCTTCGGGATGCGCATGGTGTCGCCGAAGTTCTACAGCGAGCACCCGACCCCGTACCTGCAGAACAACGCGAACGGGACCGGGCCCTACCGCCTGGTGAGCTGGGTCAAGGACGGCGACCTCGTGATGGAGGCCAACCAGCAGTACTGGGGCGGCCCCCCGGCCTTCGAGAAGGTCATCATCCGCACGGTGCCGGAGGCCTCCACCCGGGTGTCCGCGCTCATGTCGGGGCAGGCCGACGTCGCGGTCGCCGTCCCCGCCGAGCAGGGGGACATCATCAACCGGTCGGGCCGGGCCCGGGTCGAGCACGTCACCAGCAACCGCTTCGGGTGGTGGCGGATGAATCCCAGCGTCCCGCCCACCAACAACGTGAAGGTGCGCCAGGCGGTCAATTTCGCCGCGAACATCGGGGAGCTGCTCCGTACCGTGTACAGCGGGCTGGGCGAGCAGATCTCGACCGTCATCGGCAAGTACCACTTCGGCTACGACCCGGCCATTCCCTTCTACCCCCACGATTTGGACAGAGCCAGGAAGCTCCTGAAGGAGTCCGGGGTGTCGCTGCCCGTCACCGTCAATTTCCACTTCATCCAGGGCCGGTACACCAAGGACAAGGACATGGGCGAGGGGATCATCGGGGAGCTCAACAAGGTCGGCCCCGAGTACCTCCGGGTGATCCCACGCCTGTACGAAGCGGGGGGTTACTACTCCCAGGCCAACGCCGGGAAGCTCGACGGGATCATCTTCAACAGCTGGGGGAACTGGATGTTCGATGCCGACATCGACCTCGGTCCCCTGTGGCGGACGAAGACCACGCCGACGCCGGACTATCCGAACGATCCGGCCCTCGACAAGCTGATCGATGAGGCGCGCGGCACGCTCGACGAGCCGAGGCGCAAGGCCATCTATGCCCAGGTCCAGAAGATGATGTGGGAGGGTTCCTTTTCGATTCCCGGGATGCAGGTGGTGGACATGTACGGCGTGAGCAACCGGGTGAACTGGAAGCCGCGGCCGGACGAGATGATCTGGGCCAAGGAGATGAAGCCCCGCGCGTGAGGTCACGGGGCGCCCGCCCCGTCGATCTGCCGCCGGCCGGGGGGCTCCGCCCCCCCGCCCGGCCGGCCCTGCCGGTCCGCCAGGCATCGAGCCCGGGACTGTGACCCGCTACGTTCTGTCGCGCCTGGTCCAGTCGGTCTTCGTCATCGTGGGCGTTCTGCTCATGGTGTTCCTCATCATCAACCTGACCGGCGACCCCGCCGCCATGCTGATGCCGCTCGGCGCATCCGAAGACGTGATGGCCACGATCCGACAGCGGTATGGCCTCGACAAGCCGTGGCCGGTCCAGCTCTTCCGCTTCTTCGTAGGCGACCTCTTCACGGTGCCGGCCCAGACCGGGCAGTCCGTCGAGGTGTCCAGTTTCGGGACCGGCACCATCAAGGCCAAGATGCGGCCGCTCGGCGGCGCGATCCGCGGCGACTTCGGCGATTCCCTCCGGTTTCTCGGCCAGCCGGCGATGCCGATCGTCCTCGAGCGGTTCCCGTTCACGGTCCAGTTGATGCTGGCGGCCGCCGCCTACTCGACGGTGCTATCCCTCATCCTCGGCACGCTGTCGGCCGTGCGTCCCCACTCGTGGATAGACCAGATCGTCCGGACGTTCGCGGTCCTGAATCAATCGATCCCCAACTTCTGGCTCGGCCTCCTGCTCATCCTCGTGTTCGCCGTCTACCTGGGCGCCCTGCCGGCAATGGGATACGGCGACTGGACGAACGTTGTCCTACCGGGGATAACCCTAGGCGCCCAGTCCCTGGGCCGGAACACGCGGTTCGTCCGCTCGAGCGTCCTCGAATGCCTCTCCCAGGACTACGTCCGGACGGCGCGGGCCAAGGGTGTGCCCGAGCGGCTGGTCGTGGCGAAGCACGTCCTGAAGAACGCGATGATGCCCGTGGTGACCGCGTGGGCCCTGGACGTCGCGAACCTCTTCGGCGGGGCGGTGATCACCGAGTCCATCTTCGGCTGGCCGGGAATGGGGCGCTTGATCGTCGAGTCCGTGACCTTCCGGGACTTCCCGACCGTCGCCTCGGCGGTCCTGTTCATCACCCTGGTCTTCGTCGGCCTCAACCTGCTCGTGGACCTGAGCTACGCGTGGCTGGATCCGCGCGTGAAGCTGGCATGAGCCACGCCGTTCCGGACGTTGGACCGTCGCTCGAGCCTATCAACCGCGGGTCCGCGGTCCCGGGCCAGCTCCCCTGGTATCGTCAGCGACTCTGGCGGACGCTCCGGCGCGGGAGTGGGCTGTTCAACGTGGGGTTCCTTCTCATGGTGACGTTCGCCGCGGTGACGGCGCCCTGGATCACCGATCGGGACCCGACGCTCAGCGAGCCCGCGCAGCGCCTCCGGCCGCCCGTCTGGCAGGCGCCTGGGACCTCCGCCAACCTTCTCGGAACCGACCAGCTGGGACGCGACGTCTACACCCGGCTCGTGTACGGCGCCCGGATCTCCCTGGTCGTCGGCCTCGGCACCGTCCTGATCTCCGCGGTGCTCGGGTCCGCCGTGGGCCTGGTCGCCGGTTACTTCGATGGCCGGCTGGGCACCGGGCTGATGCGACTGGCCGACGTCCAGCTCGCCTTCCCGTTCCTGCTGCTCGCGCTCGCGGTCGTGGCGGCGGTCGGCGCAGGGCTCCTCAACGTGATTCTCATTCTCGGCATCGCCGGCTGGGCGACCTTCGCCCGGGTGGTCCGGTCTCAGGTGCTGTCGATCAAGCAGCGCGAGTACGTGGAGGCGGTGCGGGCCATCGGCGCGGGCCAGCCGACCATCGTCCTCCGGCACGTCATGCCGAACGTTCTGACGCCGATCATCGTCCTCGCCACCGCCACCGTCGCCAACAACATCGTCGTCGAGGCGAGCCTCACGTTCCTGGGGCTCGGCGTGCAGCCCACGATCCCGAGCTGGGGCAGCATGCTGGCCGACGCGCGGGACTACCTGGCGGTGGCGTGGTGGATGGGCATCTTCCCCGGCATGTCCCTCATGCTGACCGTGCTCGCCATCAACCTGCTGGGCGACTGGCTCCGCGACTACCTGGATCCGACGCTGCGCAACGCCTGAGGCCCGAGCAAATGAGCGAACCGAGCGGCGAGACTCCGGCCCGGCGCTATCTGCGCGCCGCGCGCGTCGTCACGGCCAGCGCGCGGGGCACGATCGAGGATGGCGCCGTGGTCGTCGATGGCTCGCGCATCGCCGCAGTCGGACCCGCGGCCGACGTGCTGCCGCAGGTCCCCGCGGCGGCCGTCGAGACGTACCCGAACGCGACGCTGCTGCCGGGCATCATCGACGCCCACGCCCACCTCACCCTCGCCGGTGACCGCCGGACGTACGAGCAGATGGTGCTCGACCCGGACGAGATGATGGCGCTCGTCTCGGTCCGGAATCTCCAGCGTCACCTGGCGTGCGGCGTGACGACGCTCCGGGACAACGGCGGGCGGAACCGCGTGACGTTCATCGTCCGCGAGGCCATCAACCGGGGCTATTTCGTGGGGCCGCGGCTCTTGCTGAGCGGCCGCCCCGTGACGCATCGCTACGGCCACTTCTACTGGTGCAACGGCGAGGCCGACGGGCCGGAGGCGATCCGGGCGTTGGTCCGCCAGCTCGTCGCGGAGGGCGCCGACCACGTCAAGATCATGGCGTCGGGCGGCGCCACGGCGGGCAACATCCCCTACTACGCCTCGTACACGGCAGAGGAGCTCCGGATCGCGGTGGAGACCGCTCACGGGCTCGGCCGGCTGACAACCGCCCATTGCCGGGCCAAGCAGTCGATGATCAACGCGCTCGAGGCGGGCCTCGACTGCATCGAGCATGCGGAGTTCCTGGTCCCGGGCGACATCGAGGAGTACGGGACTGGCAGATCCTCCAGCGGGATCATGCAGTACGATCCGCGCGTCACCGAGCGCATCTTGAGACAGGACACCTTCGTGAGCTTCACCTTCCAGGCGGGCGGCTACGACACCCTCGTGGAGCTCCGGGCGAAGCGCGAGGAGGAGCGGCTCTCGCCGGCCGAGGAGCGCCGCCGTGACACCCTCGAGCGCTACTACGAGATGAAGCTGGGGATCTTCGGCAGCCTCCTCGCGGACGGGCTGCGCCCGCGCCTGGTCATCAGCAGCGATGCCGGCCCGTTCGACTGCGAGTTCGGCCGGATGCACTGCGGCATGGAGCTCGCCGTGCAGGCGGGCATGAGCCCGCTCCAGGCCATCGAGG
>JBGQGN010000266.1:0-5854 GCA_041497395.1 Methylomirabilia bacterium | reverse complement strand
GGCGCCGTCTACCTCCCGACGGACGGTCACCTCGACCCGAGCGGCCTCGCCATGGCGCTGGCGGAGGGCGCGCGGCAGCGCGGAGCGGCGATCCGCACCGGCACCCGCGTTCTCGGTATCAGCGTGCGGGACGGCCGCGTCCGCGAGGTCGAGACCACCGCGGGGACCATCCGCACCGAGGTGGTCGTGAACGCGGGCGGGATGTACGCGCCGGAGATCGGGCGGATGGTGGGCGTGACGATCCCCCTCGTGCCCATGGCCCACCAGTACCTCGTCACGAAGCCGATCGACGGGGTACACCCCGCCATCCCGATGCTTCGGGATCCGGACCATCTCGTCTACTTCCGGGAGGAGGTCGGGGGGCTGGTGGCCGGCGGGTACGAGCGCGAGCCGGCGCCGTGGGGGCTCGACGGCATCCCGGCCGACTTCAACCACCGGCTCCTGCCGCCGGACTGGGAGCGCTTCGCCCCCCTGATGGAGGGCGCCGTGCACCGGGTGCCGGCGATCGGGAGCGCGGAGATCGTCCGGCTGATCAACGGTCCCGAGGCCTTCACCCCGGACGGCGAGTTCATCCTCGGCGAGTCGCCGGAGGTCCGGGGCTTTTTCGTCGCGTGCGGCTTCTGCGCCCACGGCATCGCCGGCGCCGGCGGCATGGGGCGGATCATGGCCGACTGGATCGTCGAGGGCGATCCCGGGCTCGACGTCTGGCACATGGACCTCCGCCGGTTCGGCGCTCAGTACCGGTCCCGCCGGCTGACCCTCGAGCGGACGCACGAGGTGTACCGCACGTACTACGACCTCCGCTACCCGAACCAGGAGCGTGAGGAAGGGCGGCGGCTCCGCCTGTCGCCGGCGTACCCGCGGCTTCGCGAGCTCGGAGCCTCGTTCGGCGAGAAGTCGGGCTGGGAGCGGCCCAACTGGTTCGAGCCGAACGCGGCGGCGGGGGACGAGGGCCGGCGCCCGCGCGGGTTTGCGGGGCGGATCTGGTCACCCGCGATCGAGGCCGAGCACCTCGCCACGCGCGAGCGAGCGGGACTCTTCGACGAGACGTCCTTCTCGAAGCTCGAGGTGGTGGGCCCGGGCGCGCTCGGCCTCCTCCAGCGGCTCTGCGGCAACGACGTCGACAAGCCGGTCGGCTCGGTCGTCTACACGTCCATGCTCAATGGGCGGGGCGGCATCGAGTGTGACTTCACGGTGACGCGGCTGGGGCCTACCCGATTCCGGATCGTCACCGGCACGGCGTTCGGTACGCACGACCGCGGCTTCATCCAGCGGCACCTGCCGGAGGACGGGTCGGTCTCGCTCCTCGACGTCACCGGCGGGTCATGCTGCATTGGTCTCTGGGGGCCGCGGGCTCGCGACATCCTCGCGGCGACCACGACAGCCGACGTGTCGAACGCGGGCTTTCCGTACCTCACGGCGCGGGAGCTGGCGGTCGGGCGCGTCCCCGCCCTCGCGGTGCGCGTGACATACGTGGGCGAGCTCGGCTGGGAGATCTACGCGCCCATGGAGTACGGCCTCGAGCTGTGGGACACGCTGTGGGAGGCGGGCCAGCCTCACGGTCTGGCCGCGGCGGGCTACCGCGCCATCGACTCCCTCCGGCTCGAGAAGGGGTACCGGTACTGGAGCGCCGACATCACCCCCGATGACACGCCGTACGAGGCCGGGCTCGGGTTCGCGGTCAAGCTCGGGAAGAGCGATTTCCTCGGCCGCGAGGCGCTGGTCCGCCAGCGCGCCGAGGGCGTGCGCCGGAAGCTCGCGTGTCTGACCCTCTCCGACCCCGCCTGGGTCGCGCTCGGTGGCGAGCCCGTCCGCGTGGCGGACCGCGTGGTGGGACGCGTCACGAGCGGCGGCTTCGGCTACGCGGTGGGCCTGTCGATCGGCTACGCGTACCTCCCGGTGGAGCTCGCGAACCCGGGGACGTCGGTCGCCGTCGAGTTCTTCGGAGAGTGGGTCGAGGGGCTGGTGGCCGCCGAGCCGCTCTGGGACCCTCGCGGCGACCGGATCAGGCAGTGACCGCCGCGGAATGCGATCCTTGCCGGTCGCGCTCGGGTGACGCCGCGCGCGGCTAGGGGAGAGCCCATGCCTCGAGTTCCCGTCAATGGCATCCGCCTCCACTACGAGGAGGCCGGCCAGGGCGTCCCGCTTGTCTTCGTTCACGAGTTCGCGGGTGAGGCCCAGAGCTGGCATCTCCAGGTGCGCTTCTTCGCCCGGCGCTACCGGACCATCGTCTTCAACGCCCGCGGCTACCCGCCCTCCGACGTCCCGACCACGGGGACCGCGTACTCGCAGGACCAGGCCGTGGAGGACATCCGGGGCCTCCTCGATGCGCTGGGGATCGAGCGAGCCCACGTCTGCGGGCTGTCGATGGGCGGCTACGCGACGCTCCACTTCGGCCTCCGTCACCCGGAGCGGGCGCTGTCACTGGTTGTGGCGGGCTGCGGGTACGGGAGCGTGTCCGCCGACCGGGCGCAGTTCAAGCGCGATGTCGCGGCCACGGCGGAGCGCTTCCTCACCGAGCCCATGGCGACGCTCGCCGACGTCTATTGCCAGGGACCGACGCGGGTGCAGTTCCGGGACAAGGATCCGAAGGGCTGGCAGGAGTTCCACGATCAGTTCGCGGCGCAGTCGGCCATCGGCCACGGCCTCACGATGCGGGGCGTGCAGCTCACGCGACCGTCGGTCTACGAGCTCGAGGCTGAGCTCGAGCGGCTCACCGTGCCCACCCTCATCGTCACCGGGGACGAGGACGAGCCGTGCCTCGAGCCGGGGATCTTCCTCAAACGAAAGATCCGCACCTCGGGGCTGATCGTGATCCCCAAGGCCGGACACACCATCAACCTCGAGGAGCCGGAGGCGTTCAACCGGGCCGTTCTGGACTTCCTCACCGCCGTCGAGTCCGGGCGATGGGGACCGCGTAATCCCGCATCTCAGACAGGATCTGCTATCCTACCGTCGAACCAGGCGGATCGTCGCCTCTAACTCAGGTTAGACTTCAGGCGCCGGGACCCGCCAGAGGCTTGAGCCGCCAGCCGGGAGACGAATGGGTTTCCCAGCACCCAGAATCGTAAGGGAAGGCTTGCAGAGCGGGTGATGCCAATCCGGCGGCCCGTCGCGATCCGGAGGCGCGCCGCGGTCTCGGGCTCGTGGATCGTGAGTCGGCCCCGCCGGAGGTTGCGACCATTGTCGCGGAGCGTGATCCCGAGGGCCTGAGTGAGCCGACCTGGCCCACCGGTGAGTGCAGCGAGCGCCCGCGCCGACCTGAGCGTGGCTGGATCGCGCAGTTGTCGGCGGCGTGCCATCATAGGCCGGCCCGCCAGGGGCTCGAGGGCGCGGATCAGGACACAGCCAGGCGTCCCCGCCGGTCCCGCGATCGCATTCAGGCAGGCGTGGACGCCGTAGGCCTGGAAGACGTAGGCGACACCGCCGGGGCCGTAGAAGAGCCACCGTGAGGACGGCCGGAACGCGGCGTGTGAGGCGGCGTCCTCAGGTCCGAGATATCCCTCGGTTTCGACAATCCGTCCGGCCGTGAGCGCGCCCCCGATTCGAGAGACCAAGACGCACCCGAGGAGCGCGTGCGCCACCTGAGGTGCCGACCGTTCGTAGAAGTGATGAGGGAGCACGCGGCCCGTGCCGGGCGGAAGCCGCAGCCGCCGGGTCACTGCTCGAGACCGTCTCTTGCGTCGAGCGACAGTCGCCCTCCCCTGTCGATTCCAAGCCCGCCGACCGTCGCGACTCGCCACGCGTCGCACGAGCCGCATCGGCCTTTCTGTATCAGCGCAGCGCGACCCCGAGCGCCTCGGCCTGGGCGACCCAGTGGGACATGTCCAGCGCGTGGAGGGCGTCGAGAGCCGCGCCCAGCTGGGCTTGGGCATTGGCCCGCGCGCCCGAGCGGTGATATGCGGTCGCCAACCCCAGACGGCACCGTGCCGCGAGCGGCCGCATCCCGAGTTCGGTCGCGACGCCGAGCGCGTCGCCGTACGCGGTGACTGCGCCTTCGACGTCCGGCGGCTCGCGCAGCGTGGCAATCTCTCCGGTCAGCCGCCAAGCGTAGGCTTGGCTGCCCCGCTCTCCCTGCCGCTCGGCGAGGGCCAGCGCCTGTGCCGCCTGCTCAGCGGCCCGCTCGATCTGGCCCGCGTGCGCGAGGCCTTCCCCGAGCCAGGTGAGGCGGAGGGCATGGTTCGCCAGGAGGTTCATGGAGACGGCCTGGCGCACGGCTTGTTCGAGGAGCGGTAGCGCGTCGCCGGCCCGCCCGGCGAGGGAATACGCCGCGCCGAGGGGGGCGGCGACGAACGGGAACAGGAGCGGGATGTCCGCCATGCGGGTCACCACCAGACCGCGCTCGAGAACGGGGATGGCGCGCTCGGGGTCCCCGCACACGACGTAGAGGGTCCCCAGACCCCAGGCCGCCAGGACCTGGCTGTAGGCGTGGTCCGCCGCCTGGGCGATGGCAACCCCTTCCTCGCTTCGGGTGATGCCCTCGGAGAAGTCGCCCATCTCGGCCAGGCACCAGCCGAGCCAAGCGCGGGCGAACACCGAGGGCAGTCCCGCCATCCCGAATTGCTCTCGCTCGAGTTCGCCCTGGAGCGACGCGAGAGTGCGCCTCAGGAAGTCCGCCGCCCGCGCGTACTCGCCGAGTGCGTGATGAGCCTGGCCGAGGCGGCACGTTGTGACGATGTTCATTCCGAAGCTCCGGAAGTCGGCGGCGATGGCCAGGTCTCGCTGGCCGACCTCGATCGCCCGGGCGTGCTCCCCGCTCCACCAGAGCGCTCCGGCGCTCTCGGCACTGCCGAGGACCGCGTCCAGTGTCGAGCGCGACGCCGCGGTCGCGGTCTGCCGGAGATAGGCGAGGGCCTTGGCCCATACCTCGCCGCGGAAGGCATGGTGCGCCAGGCGCGCGGCCTGCTCGGACAGCCGCTCGGGCTGTAGCCGCTCGAGCGTGTCGACGATCCGCGCGTGGAGCTCGCGCCGCCGCTCGTGGAGCAGGCTTCCGTACGCGACCTCGAGGGTCAGGGCGTGCCGGAACGTGTACTCGGGGTCCGGGAAGAGGCGGGTCTCATAAAGAAACTCCGCGGCCTGGAGACGGGCCAGGCAGCGCCGCAGGTCCTCCTCGCGCATGTCGGCGATGGCTTGGAGGAGCGTGTACGGCACGACATTGCCGATGACCGAGGCCAACTGAAGCAGGCGCTTGTCCTCCGCTGGGAGGCGGTCGATCCTGGCGGCGAGAACGGCCTGCACCGTCGCTGGGATCTGGATGGCCGGCAGGGCGGTGGCCAGGCGGTAGTCACCGGGCGTCCCGGTGAGGGCGCGGCTCTCGGCCAGGCCCCGGACGGTCTCCTCGAGGAAGAAAGGGTTCCCCTGAGTCCGGTCGATCAGAAGGCGTTTCAGCGGAGCGAGTCCGGCGTCGCCGCCCATGAGCGTGTCGAGCATCCCCTCGGCCGTGTCGGCAGGCAGCGGGTCGAGCCGCAGCTGGCTGTAGTACGTCTTGCCGCCCCAGCCGTGCTGGTATTCGGGGCGATAGTTCACCAGGAGGAGCACGCGTGCGGCCGGCAGACTCTCGACGAGGCTGTCGAGCAGGGCTTGCGTGGCATCGTCGATCCAGTGGAGATCCTCGAGCACCAGGAGAAGCGGCTGCATCTGGCTCTCCCGCAACAGCAGGCTCTTTGCGGCCTCCACTGTCCGTCGCTGTCTCAGCGTCGTGTCCAGCCGACCCCACTCCACCTCCTCGACGGGAATCTCCAGCAGGGCCTCAAAGGCCGCGAGCGTGGGCCGCAGGGCTTCGTCGAGGGCGAGGAGCCTTCCAATGAGCTTCTCCCGGACCGTGCGGGCGTCGTCCCCGTCGTCCATGCGGAAG
>JBGQGN010000265.1:0-5860 GCA_041497395.1 Methylomirabilia bacterium | reverse complement strand
GCCGACGCCAGCCTCGCGCAGCCGGTCGCCCAGCCGTCCCAGGTAGTGCTGGGCCAGGCGCTGGACGTAGACGTTGGCGAGCGTCGTGGAGGTGCGCTCGTACTCCCGGATCTCCGGGACCAGCTCGCTCGACAGCGTGACCGCGACCTCCGGGAGCGCCTCCCGCAGGATCGTCCCCACCAGGCGCTCGTGCGCGGGGTTCGCGTACGCATGGAGCAGACACACGCCGACCGCCTCGACCCCGGCCGATCGCAGCCGGTCCGCCAGGCGCCGCACCTCGCCGGGGTCGACCGGCCGCCTCACGGAGCCGTCGACCAGCATGCGCTCGTCGAGCTCGAAGCGGAGGTGGCGCGGCGCGATCGGCCGCGACCGCTGCATGTAGAGGTCGTACATGTCGTAGCGGTGCTCGCGGGCGATCTCGACCGCGTCGCGGAAGCCCTTGGTGGTGACGAGCGCGGTCCGGGCGCCCTTCCGCTCGATGATGGCGTTGGTGAAGAGGGTGGTGCCGTGGAGGACGTGCGACACGCGGCCGGCGGGCACGCGCGCCGCGCCGAGCACCGCCTCGATCCCCGCGACGACGGCGTCGTCGGGCCGGTCGGGGGTGGTCAGCACCTTGCCGACCTGGAAGGTCTGGCCGTCCTCGCTCGCAAGGATGAGGTCGGTGAACGTCCCGCCGATGTCCGAGCCTATGCGGTAGGCCATGCCCTCTGTCCGGGGGGCGCGCCGGGCGCCCATTAGTCGATCACGCCCCGCCCCCCCTGCGACCCATTCCCACCTGACCGGGGGAAGGGGAGTGGGCGGACAGAGCGATCCGCCGGCGCATCGCTCAGTACCGGTCGGTGTCGAGGTCGAGAAGGGGGAAGGCGCTCACGACCGAGGGCCCAACCGACGGAGAATAGACCGGCGTCTCGGCGTGGAGGTAGCTCGGGTCGAGCTCGTCGAAGCGCGTCACGCCCAGGAGCCCGAGGCAGAGCCGTACCTCCTCCTCGAGCAGCTCCAGCACGCGGACGAGCCCCGCGTCACCGGCCGCGGCGAGCCCCATGCAGGCGATCCGCCCGAGCCCGACGACATCGGCGCCGAGCGCGATCGCCTTCACGATGTCCGTGCCGCGGACGAAGCCCCCGTCGATCCACACCTTCGCGCGGCCCCCGACGGCCCGGACCACCTCGGGCAGGACCGCGAGGCTTCCCCGGCCGTGATCGAGCTGGCGGCCCCCGTGGTTCGAGACGTACACGACCTCGACCCCGTGACGGCAGGCGATCTCCGCGTCCTCCGCGGTGGCGATGCCCTTGAGGACGAGCGGCACATCCGGGTGGGCGTCCTTGAAGCGCTTGACCTGATCCCACGACAGGCCCCGCTGGTACTCGAGGCCGGTCGCCGCGGCCCGCCACGGCTTCACGAACCGGCGGGCCAGGTCCCGCTCGCGGCGGCTGTAATAGGCGCTGTCCACGGTGAGGCAGAAGCCCCGGTAGCCGTGGTCTCGGGCGCGGCGCACCCAGTCGTCTACCGTGGCGTCGTCGCCGCGGACGTAGAGCTGGAAGATGCGGAGGGTGTCGGCCGCCTCGGCGGTGGCCTCGAGCCCGGGGTTGCACGCGGAGCTCAGCATCTGCGGGACGCCGAATCGCGCGGCGGCCTTCGCCGCCGTGGCGGCGCCGCCCGGCGTGAACGACTCGACCGAGCCGATGGGAGCCAGCATGACGGGGAGGCGCACTGGCTCACCGAACCATGTTCCGGTCATGTCGATCGCGGACACGTCCCGGAGCACCCGCGGGCGGAAGGCGATCGAGTCGAGCGCCTGGCGGTTCCGCCGGAGCGTCGTCTCGGTCTCCGTGCCGCCGACCAGGTAGTCCCAGGGACCCGGCGGCAGCTCGCGCCGGGCGGCACGGACGATCTCGTGGAGCGTCTGGAAGCGGTCCTCGAGTCCGGAGCTCATCGGCCTGTCCTTTGACGTCGGGGAAGGCTAGGGAATCGCGCTCCATCGGCGCACGCCGATGAACGGTACACGCAAACCGCGCGAGCGCCAACCCCGGCCCCGTATCGCCGAGCTTGGCCCCCACCCACCGGCGGAGCCCCGCTTCCATGGCCGGAGAGATCATCACCACCGACAAGACCGGCCGCCCCGCTGACCGGTGTCCCAGCCGGTCAAGCTCGGCGCCTTGGTCTTCGTCCCCGGTACGTAGCTCGCCGACGGCACGTATTCGGCGCGTGCGTCCATCGAGGCCAGGCTGGCGCGCGAGAAGCTGCTTTTGCGTGACGACTAGTCTGGGAGCACCCGCAGACCCAGGCGCGAGCCCGTCGCGCGCACGCGACGGTCGAGACTCAATAGAGCGAAATCCGGGAGCGAGTCTGCCGCCAGCAGAGCACTGGCGAGGTGGATGGCATCGAGGCTTCGGATTGGCTCGCCCGGGAACGGCTGACGCGCTCGATTGACGATCTCCCGGGAGATGGGCATGAGGCGCCAGTGACTCGACGCGCGCACCAGGATCACCCGGAGCCGGGCGGCGCGTTCTTCCCGAATCGCGGTGAGCGCGGCGGCTCGGACCAGACTCCGGTCGCATTCGAGGAGGGTGAGGTCGGAGGCCGTGACGAAATCAGCGTGATCGAGTGCCTCGACCGCGGGCCGGCCGTCCGGCTCCCCGAACAGCCAAGCGAGGATTGCGCTCGACTCGGCGTAGACGATCAGCGCTCACCCCGATCTTCGTCGAGGAGGCGCTGGACGGTGCCGATCGGAACGAGCCGGGGGAGGCGCCGGTAGCGAGCCCGGCCTTCGGCAGTTGGGGACCTCAGCAGACCTCGGCGCTCGAGCGCAGCAAGCCCCGCGGCGGGATCGCGGCCCTTGGCCGGCGTGGGGGGCATCAATTCGGCGACCACCTGTCCCCTGTCAGTGACCTGGACGTGCTCGCCGGCGCGCACCAGGCGCACGTACTCGCTGAGCCGATTCTTCAGCTCTCGAAGCCCGACCTGCTTCATGGGCCTAATGTAGCTTCATAGGGCCACATTGTCAACGATAGGGTCGGAACCGCCTCACCGCAGCGGTGATCCTCGGCGGAGATGGGACGCCCCACGCTTGCGGCGCGTGCGACCTGGATCGCGATAGCGCGCCACGGGGCCGGCACAGTCGCGCCGGCCCCGTGGCACCGCCAACCGCGCTGTCGTACCCTCGGGACCGTGGGCCGGCCCGACCCTCTGCGCGATCCTGCCGCGGCCAAGGCCGCGCTGCGCCGGGAGATCCTGGCGCGCCGCGCCGCGCTCGACCCTCCTGCGCGGGCGCGGCTGTCCGCGGCGGCGCTCGAGCGGACCCAGACGCTGGACGCCTTCCGGCGGGCCCGCGTGGTGCTCGGGTATGCCTCGTTCGGCAGCGAGCTGGACACGCGGCCTCTCCTTCAGCAAGCGCTGGCCAGCGGCCGGACGCTCGTCCTGCCGCGCGTCGATCGCGAGAGCAAGCGCCTCGTGCTCCACGAGGTCCGGGACCTCGACGCGGAGCTCCGGCCCGGGACGTGGGGAATTCCCGAGCCCGTTCGGGAGCGCTGCCGCTTGGTGGCGCCCGCCGAGATCGACTTCGTCCTCGTGCCGGGCGTCGTCTTCGATCCGGAGGGCGGCCGCATAGGCTATGGAGCCGGTTACTACGATCGGCTCCTGGGGTCATGGCCGGAGCCCCTACCGCCGCTCGTGGCGGCGGCGTTCGAGCTCCAGGTCGTCCCGGCGGTGCCGGTCCTCGCCACGGACCGGCGGGTCGACCTCGTGGTGACCGAGTCACGGACCTACTCGAAGCTTCGCCTCGAACCGACGGAGGACCCGTAGATGGAGATCGTTCTCAGGGGCAAGGTCGCGATCGTCACCGGCGCCGGGCGCGGCATCGGCCGCGAGATCGCGGAGACGCTCGCGCGTGAAGGGGCGACCACCGTGGTCACGGATATCCGCCAGGATCTCCTCGACGATGTGGCCGCCGAGTTCGGACGGCAGGGCTGGACCGGGCGCCAGTACATCTGCGACGTCCGGGACGCCGCCCGGACGCGCGCGGTGGTCGACGACGTGGCGCGGACCTGCGGCCGGATCGACGTGCTCGTGAACAACGCCGGCGTCGCGCCGGGCGGCCCGGTCGAGACCCTGTCCGAGGAGGCGTGGGATCTCAACCTCGACGTGAACCTGAAGGGCACGTTCCTCATGTGCCAGGCGGTGATGCCGGTGATGAAGCGGCAGCGATCCGGCCGGATCATCAACGCGGCGTCCTTCGCGGCGATCCTCCCGATCACGGGCAGCGCGGCGTACGCGGCGTCGAAGGCGGGGGTGCACTACTTCACCCGCGCGCTCGCGGGGGAGCTCGGTCCCTGGAACGTCACGGTGAACTGCTATGCCCCCGGGATGATCCCGACGGAGATCAACCGGTTCAGGGAGCTGCCCCCCGAGCGCCAGCGCCGGCTCCTCGACACGCTCACGTTCCGGCGCTGGGGCGAGACGCGGGACGTGGCGAATCTCATCTGCTTCCTGGCCTCCGACCTGGCTGGCTACATCACGGGAACCATGATCGACGTGAGCGGCGGGAAGCTCGCGACCCAGATTCCCCGGCTCGCGTGGGAGGCCGCCGCGGCCGAGGGCGTCGTCTCCCTCGACTGAGAAGGAAGCGCCGAGCTATGCTGATGTCAGCTCGATCTCGACGGGGGGCATACATGGCGGCTCCGCGACTCCTCCTCATGGTCATCCTGATGCTCGGCCTCATCGCCACGCCGCTCGCCGCTGAGGCGCAGCAGGCGGGGAAGGTGTACCGGGTCGGCACGCTGTTCCCCCCTGTCGTTCACGATTCCTTCCGTATCGAGGAGATCCGGCAGGCACTGAGGGACCGCGGGTACGTGGAGGGTCAGAATCTCGTGCTGGAGTCCCGGCTCACCGGCGCCGAGAATTTCTATCGGCCGGATCTCGCCAAGGAGCTGGTGCGCACGGGCGTCGATGTCATCGTGACGATTGAAATTGCTGGGGGCCAGGCGGCGAGGCAGGCGACTGACACCATCCCGATCGTCGTGGTCAACTGCGACCCGTTTCAGCAGCTGGTCGCGAGCCTGGCGCGACCCGGCGGGAACGTCACTGGCCAGTCCTGCATGAACGCCGAGCTGACGCCCAAGAAGCTCGAGCTGTTCAAAGGCGCGGTCCCGAGCCTGGCCCGTGTGGCGTTTCTCTACAATCCAAAGCAGCCGGGGCCGGCTCTCGGCCTGCAATTGGCCCAGGAGGCAGCACGGTCGTTGCGGATCACGGTGGGCCCGGTCGAGGTGAGCGATGTAGCCGACTTCGAGCAGGCGTTCACCAAGATTGCGAAAGGGCACTTCGACGGCCTGTTCGTCTACCACGATTTCGTCACGGCGAGCCAGCAATCTCAGATCATCCAGTTCGCGGCCCGAACCAAGCTGCCCGCGATGTACGGATTTCGGGGCTGGGTCGACGCCGGAGGACTCATCTCGTACGGGACGGACCTTCACGCGATGTTCCGTCGCGCCGGCGCGCAGGTGGCGAAAATCCTGAGTGGCGGGAAGCCTGCGGACCTGGCCGTCGAGCAACCCACCACCTTCGAGCTCGTCGTCAACATGAAAGCCGCCAAGGCCCTCGGGCTGACGATCCCGCCCTCGATGCTGGCGCGGGTGGATCAGGTCATCGAATGACCGAGGTCACGGCGCGCTGAGTTCGGAAAGAGGATGGAAGGACGGTGACGCCGAAGATGTCGAGATCGTCGACTACCACTGAGCCGCTGCCGTCCGGGAGGCGAGGGAAGCTCGCTCCCGTGACCCCGGGCGAGATCTTGTGTGAGGAGTTCCTGCGCCCGCTCGCCATCAGCCAGTACCGACTGGCGAAGGCGATCACGGTGCCGCCACGG
>JBGQGN010000264.1:0-5861 GCA_041497395.1 Methylomirabilia bacterium | reverse complement strand
GAGGAGCGATGCGCACGAGACATCTGATCATCCTGGTGGTGGCCGCTGCGGTCGGCATGGGCTGCTCGGCCAACGGTCTGAAGGCACGGAAGGACGACGGGTGGGGGCGCGTGTCCCAGACGCTGCCCGATGGGGAGTACATCTACAACCCGTCCCTCCTCAACCTGTCGACGCTTCCGGACCCGACGTGGGTGGGGTTCTCCTCGAGCCCGAGCGCATACGGGCACCCCTTCCGCCCGCTCGGGTTTGTCTTCTACCCGATCGGCGTGGCGTTCGACTACGCCGTCGTGCGACCCCTCTACATGCTCGGTGGGCTGGCGCCTGAGTGGTTCGGCCTCAGCGCGGACGACGCGCAGGGCTACCAGGGCCACATGCCGGAGCTGGGCATCTCGAAGGACGCCCCGCGCTACCGCTTCGAGTAGGCGCCCCCCGCCCGCCACGCGAGATTCCGGGAAGGACGGGGGGCGGCCCGTAAGGGGCGCCCTCCTAGTCGCGGCGCTTGTGAGCCTGGAGGCCCCGTTCCCAGAGGTACTCCGGCTCTCCTAGCCGTCGAGCGACCCATCGCGAGAGCACGAACAGGAGGTCGCTCAGCCGGTTGACGTAGCGGAGCGGCCACTCCGAGACGGGCTCCGCCCGCGAGAGCCGCAGGATCTCTCGCTCGGCGCGGCGGCATATCGTCCGGGCCTGGTGGAGAAACGCTCCCACCCGGCCGCCTCCCGGGAGCACGAACGACTTGAGCGTCTCGAGCTCCTTCTGGCAGCGGTCGATCAGCTTCTCGAGCTCGGTCACGTCCGCTGACCCGACCCGGTACATGCCCTCGTAGACGGCGTCCTCGGGGGTCGCCAGCTCCGACCCGAGGTCGAACAGCTGGTTCTGCAGTCGGCGGAGCGTCTCGTCGAGCCACCGGGGGCCTTCGCCTTCCGCGAGCCGCTCGGCGTTGAAGACCCGCGCCAGGCCGAGGATCGCGTTCAGCTCGTCGACCGTCCCGTAGGCCTCGATCCGGGGCGCGTCCTTGGGCACGCGGCGGCCGCCGACCAGCGCCGTCTCCCCGCGGTCGCCGGTGCGCGTGTAGACGCGCGTGATGCGGATCGCCATGGCTCCTCTCCTTCCAGCGTTGGCTCGCGTTGGCTCGCGTCGGCGCTCGGTGGCCTCCACGGATACCGCGTCACCGGCGCGACGTCAACGCGCCCGGGTGCACTGGCCAGTGGATTGACCGCGCCAGTCCGGCCGGCCGGCATGGCCGGCATGGCCGGCTTGACGCCACCCCGGGGGGCTCTCGATACTGAACGGGCGCCGCGCCGAACCCCATCGGAGGAGACTCGCGAATGTCGAAGCCCGAGCTCGAGTTCTTCGCGCCCGACCACATTCCCTGGCAGTCCGTCGCCGGCTCCACCACCGGCGGGGCCGGGGGGCCGGGTGTCGAGCAGAAGATCCTGGCCCTCGACCCGGAGAGCGGAGACGTCACCCGCCTCCTCCGGTTCGCGGCGGGCGTCGAGACCCGGGAGACGATCACCCACGACTTCTGGGAGGAGGTCTGGATCCTCGCCGGCGAGCTGATCGACCTCGGGAAGGGGCAGACGTTCACGGCCGGGATGTACGCGTGCCGCCCGCCGGGCATGGTTCACGGCCCCTACCGGGTGCCGCGGGGATGCACCACCCTGGAGCTTCGTTACGGGAAGACGGCGGCGCGATGATGTCGCCATGCTCCGGCTCGGCCGGTTCAAGGGGATAAGGCGACATGGCCAAGCTCAGATTCGGCGTGTGGATCCCGACCTACGCGTGGGCGGACGACCCCGGGACCCCGGACACCGTCCGGGAGAACGCGGCCAAGGTCCGGGACTCGGTGCAGAAGTGCGAGGAGCACGGAATCGACGTCTGGGTCATCGACCACCTCCTGTCCGCGCCCGGGCTCTACGGCAACGCGTGGCTCGAGCCGCTCGGCGTGCTGTCGTACGCCGCCGCGCTCACCGCGCGCGTCAAGCTGGCGACCGGGATCCTGGTCCTGCCCGTCAGGCACCCCGTGATGCTCGCGAAGGAGATCTCGACGCTGTGCCACCTCTCGCAGGGCCGCTACCTGTTCGGCGTGGGGCCGGGCTGGTACGCGCGGGAATACGAGGTCACCGGCACCCGGATCGAGGAGCGCGGGAAGCGGACGGACGAGCTCATCGAGGCGGTGCTCCTCCTCCTCTCGCGGCCCAACGCGACCTTCCACGGCCGCTACTACCGCTTCGACGACGTGACGATCGACCCGAGACCGCCGACGCTGCCGGAGGTGTGGGTCTCGGGCGGGTCGAGGGTCCCGGATCCCGGCGAGCACGACGTGCCGAAGCTCGCCACGACCGTGGCCGAGCGGATCGTGCGGGCGGGCCACTGGATCTCGCGGTGCTCGGGCAAGCAGGAATGGGTGAAGCGAGACTGGGAGGACCTGCAGCGCCACGCGGTTCGGATGGGACGTGACCCGAAGACCCTGGTGTTCGGGCACTGCAACTTCACGCACCTCGTGGAAACGGCGACGCACGAGCGGGCGGTCGAGGCGTCCAGGGCGCCGTTCCTGCGCGCGATGGGGACGCACCGGAGCTGGGAGCACCTGCAGGAGTGCTACATGGTGGGCTCCGTCGACCGGATCAACGCGCGCATCGCCGACCTCGTGTCCGCCGGGATGGAGTACATGGTCCTCGGCCCGGTCAGCGACGACCCGAGGCAGATCGACCTCGTCGCCAAGCACGTCATGCCCGCGTTCGCGTGAGCATGCCGGCGGCCGCCCGCGCGCCCATCAAGGCGGTGATCTTCGACATCGGCGGGATCCTCGAGCCGCCGTTCGACGACGTCCTCTTCGCCGATCTGGCGGGGATGCTCGGCATGCCGGAGCCGCGGCTGCGGCAGCACCGCGCGGCAGATGCCGTCGCCCTCACCGAGGGACGGATGACGCTTCGGGACTTCTACGCGCGAGTTGTCGGTGAGAGCGGGCGGCCCGTGGACCCGGACGCGGCCGTCGCGCGGCACCTCGCGGTCTACGGAGCGGCGACGACCCGCCTCGACGCGCGCGTGCTCGGGCTGATCCAGGAGCTCAGGCGGCGCCACGTCGTCGCGTGCCTCACGAACACCGAGGTGGAGGTCGGGCGGTTCAACCGGGAGCGCGGCCTGTTCGGTCCCTTCGACCGGGCGTTCCTGTCCACCGAGCTCGGCCTCCACAAGCCGGGCCGCGCCATCTTCGAGCGTGTTCTGGCCGAGCTCGGCTGCTCGCCGCCGGAGGCCGTGTTCACCGACGACAAGCTGGAGAATGCGGCGGGGGCCCGCGCGGTCAACATGCACGCGATCCACTACCGGGATTTCGAGGGCTTCTCGAGGGAGCTCGCGCAACTGGTCGAGCCGGGAGCCTGAGCCGATGGGGGCCAAGTACGTCGGAGCCGAGGTCCGCCGCCGCGAGGACCCGCGCTTCCTGATCGGGCGGGGGCGCTACGTCGATGACCTCCGCCCGTCCGGCTGCCTCCACGCGGCGATCCTCCGGAGTCCGCACGCCCACGCCCGGATCCGGCGGATCGGCGTCGATCGCGCACGCACCCACCCCGCGGTGGTCGCCTGCTTCACGTACGCGGACCTGGTTCCGCCGCTCCGGCCTCTCCCCCTCGCCGGCGCTCCTCCGCCGCCGCTCCAGGCTCGCGTCGGCTTCCGCCTGAAGACGGCCGCGCAGCTTGCGCTGGCCCACGAGAAGGTCCGCTACGTCGGCGAGCCGGTGGCGGTGATCGTCGCCACCGACCCGTACGCGGCGGAGGACGCGCTCGACCTGATCGACGTCGACTACGAGCCCCTCCCGGCCGTCGTCGACGTCGAGGCGGGGCTCGCGCCCGGCGCACCCCTCCTCCACCAGGACTGGGGCGACAACGTGGGCGTCGCCTTCAAGATGCGGATCGGGGATCCGGAGCGCGCGCTGGCGGACGCGCCGGTGCGCGTGGGCGCCCGGATCCGCGTGCCCCGCTACGCGGGGATGCCGATGGAGCCCCGGGGGATTCTCGCCGAGCCCGCCGCGCGCGGCGGCGGCCTCACCGTCTGGGCCTCGACCCAGGTGCCGCACTGGCTCCAGCGCACGCTCTGCGAGATCCTGGATCTCCCGGCGCACAAGCTGCGCGTCGTCGCGCCCGAGGTCGGCGGCGGCTTCGGGACGAAGGCCTCGATCTACCAGGAGGACGTCCTGATCCCCGTGATCGCGATGCGCCTCGACCGTCCCGTGAAGTGGATCGAGACCCGGCGGGAGCACCTTCAGAGCGCGACCCACTCGCGGGAGCAGCTTCACGACGCCGAGCTCGGCGCGACCCGTGACGGCTTGATCGTGGCGTTCCGGGACCGCTTCCTGCTCGACCTGGGCGCGTACAACCCCTGGGGCATCGTCCAGCCGTACAACACCGTTGGCCACATCCTGGGCCCGCACCGGATCCGCAACGCGGCGTTCGACGGGCAAGCCGTCGTGACCAACAAGACGCCCCACGCGCCGTATCGCGGGGCCGGGCGGCCAGAGGCCGTCTTCGTGATGGACCGGTTGCTCGACATGCTCGCCCGCGAGGTGGGGCTCGATCCGGGGGAGCTTCGCCGGCGGAACCTGATCCGGCCGGACGAGATGCCTTACGACGTGGGGATGCTGTACCGCGACGGGAACCCGCTCGTGTACGACGGAGGCGACTTCCCCGACGGGCTGGCCCGGGCCCTTCAGGCGGTCGACTACGACGGCGTGCGCGCCGTGCAGGCTGGGCTCCGGGCGCGGGGGATCTACCGGGGCGTGGGCATCTCCTCGTACGTCGAGGGCACCGGGGTCGGACCGTACGAGGGCGCGACCGTACGCCTCGACGCCTCGGGCAAGGTGCTGGTCGCGACCGGCGCGTGCTCGCAGGGGCAGGGTCACGAGACCGCCTACGCCCAGATCGCCGCGGATGCGCTCGGCGTCGGCCTCGAGGACATCACGGTGATCGGCGGCGACACCGACGCGATCCCGTTCGGCATCGGGACGTTCGCGAGCCGCAGCACGGTCCTCGCGGGGAACGCCGTGGCGGCTTCGGGGGCCACCGTCCGGGCCAAGCTCGTCCGGGCCGCGGCGCGGCTCCTCGAGGCCGCCGAGGCCGATCTCGAGGTGGAGGCCGGCCGCGTGTTCGTCCGCGGCAGCCCGGGCCGCGGGCTCACCTTCGCGAGCATCGTGCGCGGGAGCCTGCCGACGTTCCAGGCCCCGGGAGCCGTCGACCCCGACTTCGAGGCGACCACGTACCAGGGAGTGCCCACCGTGACCTACGCGAGCGCGGTCCACGTGGCGGTGGTCGAGGTCGATCCCGAGACGGGCCGCATCCGCCTGCTCCGCTACGTGGTCGCCCACGACTGCGGCCGCGTGATCAACCCGATGCTCGTGGACGGGCAGATCCACGGCGGAGTCGCCCAGGGGGTCGGCGGGGGCCTCGGGGAGGAGATCATCTACGACTCGACGGGGCAGCTGCTCACCGGTTCGCTGATGGACTACGCCGTGCCGCGGGCCGACGAGCTGCCGTTCATCGAGACGGTCCACCTGGAGCACCCCTCGCCGCGCAACCCGCTCGAGGTCAAGGGCGTCGGGGAAGGGGGCGCCATCTCGCCGCCGGCGGCCCTCGCCAACGCGATCGAGGACGCGCTGGCGCCGTTCGGGATACGCATCACCGAGGGCCCGGTCACGCCGGCCCGTATCGTCGCGCTTCTGAGCGCGGCGGCGGCTGCGGGCCCTCCGGGGCGCGCCGGCTGACTCCCGTCAGGGCTTGACGCCCACCAGGCGCGCGTCGCCGCTCAGCCTGAGCTCGATGCGGAGGCGCACGGTGCCCGGGCTCCGATCGTTCCCGAAGAGATACGAGTAG
>JBGQGN010000263.1:0-5896 GCA_041497395.1 Methylomirabilia bacterium | reverse complement strand
GCCGACCGGAAGGCGCTGCCCGCGCCGCCCCGACCGGGTGTGACGTCCGTGGGACCGGCGCCTCAGCGCCCTGCCGGCGTGGCGACGCCAGCGGGCCGGCAGCTCACGGCCGAGCCGGGCAGGGCGCCGGCGGGGCTGCAGTCACCGAATCCCCCGGCTGAGCCGGCGTCGAAGGTGCAGCCGCGACCGAACGTGGGGCAAACCGGGAATGCTCCAGGCGGAGCGCTCCCGGTGACTCGGCCCCCGACTGGAGCGGCGCCGTCGGCCGCCCGACAGGTCAACGTTCCGCAGGAGGCACCGAAGGGACGGATGGCTCCGCCGCCAGCGGTGCGGCAGGCGCCGGCCACGCCCGGTACGCCCGGCCCCGTGGCGACTATGTCCGGGCTGAGGCCCGGAGGAAACGGTACCCCGACGGTCACGGGCTATTCGAACGGTCGTTCGACGCGAGTCGCGCCCCGGCCTGAGGCGTCGCGCCCGCCGGTGCATCCGCTGCCGGGAGAGCCCGCCAATCGTCTCGCGCCGGGCCGGGGCCAGCACGGTCCGACGCGACCCGACGAGCCCCCGGGTCAGTCGAGGTAGATCAGCGGGCCTCGACGGCCGAGAATCCCTGGGGCGCGAGCCGGAAGGCCTTCGCGAACTTGCTGGCGAAGGTCTGGTAGCCGACGATGAACGTCAGCTCGACGATCTCCGCCTCCGAGAAGTGCTCCCGCAAGCGGGCACGGCACCCGTCGGAGACCTCGAGGTCGTCCCGCGTGATCCGCTCGCAGAACTCGAGCGCGGCGCGTTCTCGCGCCGTGAAGTGCGGGCTCTCCCGGTATCGCCCGATGTCGGCTAGCACCTCGGCCGGCGTCCCACTCCTCACGCCGACGGCGTGGCGGATGTCCATTCAGTAAGGCACGCCATAGAGCGTCGCCACCTGGAGGTTGAGCAGGGCGCGGAGCCGGGCGTCGATCGTCCCCAGCCACTCGATGGCGCCGTAGAGTGCCCCCATCCCGAGCATGAGGGGCAGCCGGTGCGCCATGAGCCGCTGCGGGGTCGGCACCTGGCCGAACATCCGCGCGCCGATCCGGAAGAAGATCCGCGTCAGGACACCCGGGCGTTCGATCACCGCAATCCGCGTCATCGTCTCATCCCCCTCCGCCGCCGCGGCCGAGTACGGACGGTTGCCTCAACGGGGCGGGTCCGCCTCCGTCATCCGGGACGGGGCCTCCGCTCCCAGGGTCCGCTTCGCCGTCTGCGCCTCACCTCCACTATGCCCGAAGGGCCGGCACGGGTGGGGGGCCGGTCAGGCGCCCCAGATCGTCTGGCCGCCGTCGATGAACACCGACGCGCCGGTGACGAGCCGCGACTCCCGGGTCGCGGCGAGGAACACCACGGCGCCCACGAGGTCGTCGGGCACGCCGATCTCCCGGAGCGGGATGCGGGCGAGCCGCCGCTCCCGGAACAGGGGCTCCGCGATGTCGGCGCGGTTCAGGTCCGTCTCGATCAGCCCGGGGCAGATCGCGTTGACCCGGATCCGATGGGGCGCCAGCTCCAGCGCGAGCTCCTTCGTCAGCATCTCGATACCAGCCTTCGCCACGCAGTAGTGGGTGAGGTTGGGTGCCGCGACGAGCTGGCCGGCCGAGGAGGTGTTGATGATGGCCCCGGCGATGCCTCGCTCGACCATGTGCCGGGCCACGGCCTGGCTGACGAGGAAGTAGCCCTTGAGGTTCGTGTCGCCCCCCGGGCGGCGGGGCCGCCTCCGGTCCTCGGATCGTGGAGCGTGCTCGGGCTCGAACCGGGTGATCGTCATCGTGTCCGTCTCCTCGCCGGGCTCAGGGCCGGTGACGAGAATCTACCGCCGATGAGGGGTCCGAGACTACCCTGGTGGGCGATGGCTCCGCGAGCACGCCGCGGGGGGGAGATCGAGAGCCTGAAGGGCCGGATCGCCGAGGCATTCGTCGAGTCGATCTTCCGGCGGGCCGGCTACCGCGTGTCGCGCGCCGGCCGCGAGAGGCAGTTCCAGCGGCTGGTGAAGATCGGGACCGACGAGTTCCTGCCGGACTTCCTCTTGCACAAGCCTGCCGGCGCGACACCGGCGGGCCGGCCGCTCCACCGGCTCATCCCGGTCGAGGTCAAGTACCGCGCGAGCGTCGAGGACTTCCTCCGGAGCCACGGCGACGAGCTGCTCGCGCGGCTGGGCGAGCAGTGGCCGGAGCTCTGCCTCGTGTTCGTGACGGACCACCCCGCCTCGGGGCGCTCGTGCTTCCAGGTGCTCGACGTCGCCGTCGCGCGGCCGGGCGCGCCGCTCGCGACGGTCGATCTCCACTACGTCCACGACTTCGACGTCTACGTCACGACGGCGCAGGAGTACGAGGGGCTGGTGCGGCAGATCTTCCCCCTGCTTCGTCTGGGCGCGGGTGTCGTGCGCTCGCCGGGCGGGGTCAGCTAGCGCCCGTCCGCCCCGCCTCGGCGCGTCGCAGGGTCTGGCGCGGGAAGCAACGACGCGGTCCGGAACGAGGATTTGGCGGCCGTGCCTCACGCGACGCTCGCGCCGGACGGCGCCGAGCTCCTCACCGCTCGACAGCGCCGGGATCCGTACCCGCCACGACCAGGGTTGCGCGGTCCGGTTGGAGGTGCTTCGCGGCGGCGGCGTTCGCCTGGGTCACGGTCACCGCGCGGTAGTGGTCCGCGTAGCGGTCGAGGTAGTCGGGCCCGAGGCGGTGGAACTCCACGGCCCAGAGGACGTCGGCCATCCCGATGTTGGTCTCGAGGCGCAGCGGGAAGCGGCCGGTGAGGTACGCCACGGCCTCGTCCCGCTCCCGCCGGGTGATTCCGCGGTCGCGGAGCCGCTTCACCTCGCGGAGCATGGTCTCGATCGCCTTCCGCGCGTTGGCCGGGTTCGTCCCGAGCGACACTCCGAAGGGCCCAGGGTACCAGCCGGCGTCGAAGTAGCTCTCGACGGTGTAGGCGAGGCCCAGCTCGTCACGGATCACGGTGCCGAGCCGGCTGTTGAGGGCGCCCCCGCCCCCCAGAACGAGGTTCATGACCTGGGCGGCGTAGAAGTCGGGATCGCTCCGCCGAAGTCCCCCCGCGTGTCCCCACATGATCGTCGTCTGGCTCTTGTCGGGGATCGGGATCAGGATCCGATCGGCCGCGGCCTGGAGCGGCACGTCGAGCGTAGGCGGCGGCTCCGCCTGCGGGTTCCGGGCCCAGGCGCCGAGGCGGGTCTCGACGGCCTCGCGGACCCGGTCGGCCGCGACGTTGCCGGCGAGGACGAGGATCAACCCGTCAGGGCCGTACTGGTGGCGATGGAACCCGAGGAGATCGTCGCGGCTGATCCGCCCGAGCGCCTGCTCGGCCTCGTCGAAGGTCGGCGGCCGGAGGGGGTGGCCCGCCGGGTAGATCGCCCGCCCGAACGCCCGCTCCGCCGCGCTGTCCGGATCGTCGCGCGCCTGGGCGAGCTGCGCCAGCGCCTCGCCCTTGAGCCGGCCCAGCTCGGCGGCGGGGAACTCGGGGTGGCGCAGCATGTCCGCGAGGAGATCCATGACGCGGTCGAAGTCCCGGCTCTCGGCGCGTCCCGAGATCATGGTGGCAAGCGCGTCCGCGCTGGCCGCGAGACTCGCGCCAACGTCCTCGAGCTGGGTGGCGAACGCGAGGGGGCTCCGCTGCTCGGTCCCGCGGGTCAGCATGGCGGCGGTCAGGGACGCGAGGCCCGACTTGTCCTCCGGGTCGAGGACGTGCCCCGCCGGCAGGCTCGCCCGGAGCGCGAGCGTGGGGCTCGCCGGGTTCTCCTGGACGACGACGGTGATGCCGTTCGCCAGCGTGAAGCGGGTGACGTGCCGGTCGACCGGGGACCGCTTCGATGGCGGCGGGATCGGGATCGCCCGGGCGCCCCGGCCCGCCTTCTCCACACGGGCGGCCGCTTCCTGGGGCGGTGACGCGGGGGATGCGCCGCCGAGAGTCGGGACGAAGTGCCCGACCGTGCGCGTGTCCGCGAGGAAGTACTTCCGCGCCACCGCCTGGACCGCTTCCGGCGTCAGCGCGCGGATGCGGTCCAGGTAAGTCGTGAGGTAGCGCCAGTCGTCCACCATGGCCCAGTAGCCGAGCTCGCGGGCCTGGGCTGTCACGCTCTCCGTCTGGTACGCGAAGCTCGACTCGATCCGCCGCGTGGCCCGCGCCAGCTCCTCGGCGGTGATGGGCGCCGCCTTCATCCGCTCGATCTCGTCCAGCAGCGCGGCTTCGAGCTTCGGGGCGGACACGCCCGGCCGCGCGGTCGCCGTCACGAGGAACAGGAAGGGGTCGCGAAGGCTCGGGGCCCCGGCGTCGACGCTGGAGGCGAGCTCCGTCTCGACGAGGGCCTGGTAGAGGCGGCCGGTGCGGCCCTCCCCGAGCACGGTTCCCAGGACGTCGAGGGCGTAGAAGTCCGGATGCTGGGCCGCCGGGACCTTGTAGGCGAGCGTCACGATCGGGAGCGCGCCGGCCTGGTTCACGGTGACGCGACGCTCGCCGCGCTGCTCGGGCTCGGTCGTGTAGACGGGCGGTGGCGGCGGGATCGGCGCGAGGGAGCCGAAGTGCTTCCCGACCAGGTCCAGGGCGTGCGTGGTCTCGAAGTCCCCGACGATCACGACCGTGGCGTTGTTCGGCCCGTAGTGGGTGCGGTAGTAGCCGTGGAGAGAGCTCCGTGGCATCTGCTCGACGTCGCTCCGCCAGCCGATGACCGGCCAGTGGTAGGGGTGCGCCTGGATCGCCGTGGCCGTCACGGCCTGGCGCAGCAGGGTCTCCGGATCGTTCTCGCCGCCCTCCAGCTCGCTCCGGACCACGGTCATCTCGGAGTCGAGGTCGGCCTTGTCGATCCGGCTGTGGGCCATCCGGTCCGCCTCGAGCTCGATGGCCAGCTCGAGGCGGTCGGCCGCCAGCGTCTCGAAGTAGCTGGTCCAGTCGTAGAACGTGTTGGCGTTGAAGCTCGCCCCGTTCAGGAAGAGCGTGCGCGCGATCTCCCCCACGCGGTATCGCTGGGTTCCCTTGAACATCATGTGCTCGAGGAGATGGGAGATGCCGGTGATGCCGGTGTGCTCGTTGCGCGACCCGACCCGGTACCAGATGCCGAAGCTCACCACCGGCGCGCTCCGGACCTCCTTCGTCAGGACGCGGAGCCCGTTGGGGAGGCGCGTCTCGGTCACCCCCACCGTCAGCGCTGGGGCTGGCGTCGGGGACGGCGCCTGGCCGGCGACCAGTCTCACGCCGGAGAGCACCAGGAGGAGGCCGAGGAGGATCGGGCGGGAGGCGCGTCGCGCTGGGATCCACGAGCCATTCATTGATCGTACCTCACGATTGTACCGACTCACCGTCACACGGGGTCGAGGATCGTCCCCGGCCGTCGGCCCGCCCGTCCGGGTCCATCAGCCCGCTATCCGCCGTGTGGACCAGGAAGGCGATGGCGTGGCCGGTCTCGCGGACCGGAGCGAGCGATGCGGGATGGGAGCGCCGGTCGGTTCCCTCGATGGCCCTGACTCCGGGGCCTCTGGTCATGCGGGCGGTGTGGGTGAGGGCATACTGAAGGGGATCGAAAGCCGGGACGGCCGAGGCGAGTCTGGCGGCGCTGGGAGGAGCGATGACGATGGCGACGACCGTGGGGCTACTGCATCCGGGTGAGATGGGCTCCGTGGTGGGCGCGTGCCTGCGCGCGGGCGGGATCCGCGTCGTGTGGCCGTCAGCGGGCCGCAGCGAGGCCAGCCGGCGGCGCGCGCGCGTCTCGGACCTCGAGGACCTCGGCACGCTGGCGGCCGTCGTCGCGGCCAGCGACGTGATCCTCTCCGTCTGCCCGCCGGGCTCGGCAACGGATGTCGCGCGCCTGGTCGCGGCCCAGCGGTTCAGGGGCCTCTACGTGGACGCGAATGCCGTCGCCCCGGGCACG
>JBGQGN010000262.1:0-5899 GCA_041497395.1 Methylomirabilia bacterium | reverse complement strand
TCTTGAGACCGCGGTCCAGCTCGCTGGGATGGCCGACGATCTCGTGCGCGACCAGCGCGTTGTAGTGCGGATCGGTGACGACCACGACGTCGCGATCGGTCGAGGGGAGCGGGGGGGCGGCGGCGAGCTCGATCGCCTCCCGGGCGAGGTCGAGGGCGAACGTCCGGAAGTCGGGCAGCTCCATGAACGCCTCGTGCACGCCGTCGGTGAGGACCTCCCACCCGCGCTGGTGGCCGACCACGTCGTAGAGCTCCTGGCTCGACTCCGCCGACGTTCCCACGACGTAGGCCATTCCCTGGGTCAGCGCGAAGGTCTGGTCGATGAGGGCCCCCTCGGAGGAGCAGAACAGCTCTCGCGAGAGCTCCGTGAGGGTGGCGAGGTGGCTGTAGGTCAGGCGCGGATCGAGGGCGCGGATCTCCCGCCCGAGCTCGGTCGCCGTCCGGACCATGTCCTCGAGCGGCATCGTGCGCGGGTCGACGCGGTAGACGGCGGGGACGACCTCCCGCGCCACGCGGACCGGGGCCAGGCGCGTGTCGGTGAGGCTCGCCCCCAGTCCGGGAATCTTCTCGCGCGCCGCCGCCTTGGCCTCGCCGCTGGCTGCGGCCCGGCGGTGCGCCCGGCCGAGCGCGTCACGCAGGATCTCGCGGAGCTGCGGCAGATCGGCCGCGCCCAGGGTGCCCCCGAGGTATCCCGCCCCGACCATGCGGCGGCCGGCCAGCACCCGCACCCCGAAGAGGCACGCGTAGTCGTCGTTGGCGAACTTCGGCTCGCCGTTCTCGACGCTCGCCACCTTGCTCTCGGTCACCTCGAGCCGGACGTCGGCGTGGACGAGATCGGGCAGGGTGCGGGCCCAGCCCGTGCAGAGCTCGGCGACCATCTCCTTGGCGCCGTCGATGAGGTCGGTCGTGATCCCGTGGGCCATCGCCCTCCTCAGAGCGGCTCGACGAGGACGCGCTCGCCGGCCTTCACGTCGCCCCGGGCCTCCTCGAGGATGATGAGGCAGTTGGCGGCGACCATCGACGACAAGATGCCCGAGCCCTGGGGGCCGGTGGTCGAGACCTCGTAGCCGTGGTCGGTGAACCGGAGGATGCCGCGCTTGAACTCGCGGCGGCCCGCCCGCTTCCGCATCGGCTCGACGGCGGTCGCCGTGACGCACTCGGGGTCGAGCCGGGTCCGCCCGCCCAGCTTCCAGAGGGCCGGGCGGACGAACAGGTGGAAGCAGAGCACGGAGGCGACGGGGTTGCCCGGGAGACCGAAGAACTGGGTCCCCGCGATCCGTCCGACCGCGAGCGGACGGCCCGGCTGCATCGCCACCTGCCAGAAGTCGATGCTCCCGATCTCTCCCAGCACGCTCTTGACGAAGTCGTAGTCGCCGACCGAGACGCCGCCCGAGGTGAGCACGACGTCCGCCGAGCCGGCGGCCTGGAGGAGACGCTCGCGGAGGCGCTCGCGGACGTCGGGCACGATGCCGAGGTCGAGCGGCTCGGCGCCGGCTCCCTCCACCATGCCGCCGAGCGAGAAGCGGTTCGCGTCGTAGATCTGCCCGGCTCGACGGGGCTGGCCCGGCTCCACCACCTCGTCGCCGGTGGAGAGCAGGGCGACGCGCGGCCGACGGTGCACCCGCACCTCCGCGAAGCCGAGCGACGCGACGAGACCCAGGTCCTGCGGACGCAGCACCGCGCCCGCCTGGAGCACGACCGCCCCGGCCCGGACGTCCTCGCCGCGTGACCGCACGTTCGTGCCGGGGTCGACCGCGCGAAGGTCGACCGAATCTCCCGCGCTCTCGCTGAGCTCCTGCGGCACGACGGTGTCCGCCCCGCGCGGCATGGGCGCGCCGGTCATGATGCGGAGCGCCTCGCGCGGCCCGATGCCGCCCTCGTAGACCGCGCCGGCGGGAAGGTCCGCCACCACGCGAACGCGTGCGCGGCCTCCCGGGTCGAGGTCCGCTGCCCGGATGGCGTACCCGTCCACGGCGGAGTTGTCGGCGGTCGGGACGTCGAAGGGAGCCCGGACGTCCTTTGCCAGGACGCGCCCGAGCCCCCGCGCGACCGGAAGCGTCTCCTCCGGCGCCACGGTCGCCACGTCGGCGAGGATGCGAGCCCTGGCTTCCACGACGGGAATCATGGCGGCGCCCGGTATTATACCGGGCGGTCTGCTATAGTGGCGCCACCCATGGACGACGCGCGCGAGTGGACCGCGACGACGCCGCGAGCGGGCGCGGTGGTCCAGCCGGGCGACCCGTGGGGCGCGCCGGTCTGGGTGCCCGACGGGCGCCTCGCCGACGGTCCGGACGCCGCGAGTCTCGTGCCGGCGGGAATCCAGCGTCGCGGCGCCGCGCTCGTCGTGGACCTGATCATCGCGGTGATCCTCTGGATGATCGGCACGCAGCTCGCGGTGGGCCTTGCCCGGCTCGCGCCGCGCGTTGACCTCGTCGCTCAGGCGTTCGGACGGACGTGGCAGCTGGTGGTGCCTGTGGCGTACTTCGTCCTGAGCCACGGTACCGGAGGCCAGACGGTGGGCAAGCGGCTCCTGGGCGCCCGCGTCATCGACGAGGGCGGCGCGCCGGTCGGGTACCTCCGCGCGCTCGGACGGTGCGTGGCGACGGTCGTGGCGGCGATGCCATTCGGGATCGGCCTGGTCGTTGCGGGATTCAGGCGAGATCGGCGCGGACTCCACGACTTCCTGGCGGGCACTCGCGTGGTGCGCGTGCGATGACCCGATCGGGCGCGGAGATGCGCCGATGACCCTCGACGTCCTGCGCGAAGCGGCCCGACTGGCCGAGAGTGGCGAGCCCGCGGGGCTCGCCACGATCGTGTCCACGCGCGGCTCCACGCCCCAGAAGGTGGGGGCGCGGCTCCTCGCGCGCGGGGGCCAGCGACTCGCGGGGACGCTCGGGGGCGGAGCGGTGGAAGCGGAGACGATCCGCGAGGCCACGCTGGCCGCGGCGGGCGGTGCGCCCGCGCTGCGCGAGTACACGTTGTCGACCGGCGTCGACGACTGGGGGCTGGCGTGCGGCGGGACGATGCTCGTGTTCGTGGAGCGGCTGGACCGACGGGCCCTCGGATGGCTCAAGCCAGTGCTCGAGGCCACGGAAGGGCGCGACGCGGTCGCGGTCGTGACGGCCCTCGACGGCGAAGCGGCCGGCGCCCGCGTTCTCGTGTCGGAAGGTGAGACCGTGGGCGCCCTCTCGGATGCCGCGCTGACGGCTGCCGCGGTGGAGCTCGGACGGCGCGCGCTCGAGGAGGAGGCGCCCGAGCTTCGCGCGTCCGAGGGGATGCGGCTCTATGCCGAGCCCTTCGGCCCGCCGCCCGCGCTGATCGTCGTCGGGGCGGGGCATGTGGGGAAGGCTCTCGCCGGCCTGGCCCGGGGCCTGGGCGTGTCGGTGACCGTGGTCGACGACCGCGCCGAGTACGCGAGCCCCGAGCGCTTCCCGGAGGCCGACCGGGTGGTCGCGGCACCGGTCGGCGAGGCGCTCGGATGGCTCCCGATCGGCCCGGCGACGGCGATCGTGATCGCGATGCGGAACCAGGATCTCGATTACGAGGCGACGGCCAGCGCGCTCCGGACACCGGCGCGCTACGTCGGGCTGATGGGAGCGCGCCGGAAGGCCGTCCTCGTCACGGAGCGCCTGGTGGCGGACGGATTCTCGATCGAGCGCATCCGGACGCTCCGGGCGCCGATCGGGCTCGACATCGGAGCGCGCGCGCCGGAGGAAATCGCCGTTTCCATCCTCGCCGAGTGGCTCATGGTCCGGCAGGGTGGCACCGGGAGCGCGCTCCGCCTCGACGAGCAGCTCTTCGAGAAGGCCGCCGGGCGCGGCGCTTCCGCGTAGACCCGGCCGGGCCCAGGTGTCCCGTCCTCCCGCTGGTGGGGCCGCTACCGCTTCCCCTCCGCAACCGACTCGCCGAGCTGGTCCTGGAGGCGTTCGAGCCAGGCGAGGCGCGGGCGACGGTGCTCGCCCTCGCGCGGGCCTCCGGGGCCGACGGATCCGAGGTCGACACCGCCGACGCTGGCCGTCTTCTGGCGCTCGGCTGGTTCGAGCCCACGGCGCCGGGCCGGGTCCGGCTCATGGGCGGATACCGGGCCCACGGGCCGAGTCTCGCCGAGCGCGCCGCGCGGGCGGCCTCGGTCGTCCGGGAGTGGCGGGACTGGGAAGACCATGGCACCGAGAGAATGGCGCCGCTCCTCGAGCGGGCGGCGGCGCTCGCGAACCACGGTCTCTTCTTCGAGGTGCACGAGCTGCTCGAGCCCGTCTGGTTCCGCGCGCCGGAGCCCACGCGGACGGCGCTCCAGGGGCTGATCCAGGTCGCGGTCGCGTTCCATCACCTCGAGAACGGGAACCGCGAGGGGGCCCGCTCGCTCCTCGTCCTGGGCCTGGCGAAGGTGGCGGAGGCCGGGGCGGCCCTGCCGCTCGATGCCCGCGGGTGGCTGGGCGAGCTCAGAGCGACGCTCGCCACGCTCGCCACCGGGGGGAGCCCGACGGTCGTTCCACGCTGGCCACGTTGGCCACCCTGGCCACGCCCGCGCGTGCCGCCTCTCTGAGCGGCCCCGCGACAGGACGCGAGGAGGCCTGATGGCGCTGCTGCTGAACGAGTCCGAGGTCACGATGCTCCTCCCGATGTCGCTGGCGATCGAGGCCGTCGAGGAGGCCTTCCGGTGGCAAGGGGAGGGGAAGCTGACGAACAAGCCCCGCGTCCGCCTGCCGGTGCCCGGGGGGCTGCTCCACGTGATGCCCGCGGCACTGCCCGAGGCGCGCGTCATGGGGCTCAAGACCTACGCGACCGTGCGCGGCGGCACCAAGTTCGTGGTGCTGCTCTTCTCGGCGGAGAGCGGCGCCCTCCTCGCCATCATCGAGGCCGACAAGCTCGGTCAGATGCGGACCGGCGCCGCTTCGGGCGTCGCCACGAAGTACCTCGCCCGGCCGGATGCCGACCGCGTGGGGTGCTACGGCACCGGATGGCAGGCGCGCTCCCAGCTCGAGGCCGTCTGCGCGGTCCGGCGGGTGCGGGAGGCGCGCGTCTACGGGCGGGATCCCGAGCGCCGGGCGCGGTTCGCCGAGGAGATGGGGCCCCTGCTCGGCGTACCCGTGGTGGCGGTCGACCGGCCCGAGGCGGCGGCCCGGGACGCCTCGATCCTCGTCACGATCACCGGGTCGAAGACGCCTGTCCTCGAAGGACGCTGGATCGCGCCCGGCGCCCACGTGAACGCCGCCGGCTCGAACGCGCTCCAGCGGGCGGAGCTCGACGTCGAGGCGGTGCGTCGCGCCGGCCTCGTGGTGACGGACTCGCTGGAGCAGGCGCGAGTGGAGTGCGGCGACCTGGTGGCGGCGCTGGAGCAGGGGGTGATCCGCTGGGAGGACGTGCACGAGCTGGGTGAGGTCGTCGCCGGCCGCCATCCCGGCCGGACGGGCGCCGCCGAGATCACGCTCTTCGAGTCCCAGGGGGTGGCGATGGAGGACGTCGCCGTCGCGGCCCGGCTCGTCGCCCGGGCGCGCGAGCGCCGCGTGGGGACGGAGATCCCCATCTGACCCCCATGACGGAGGTCGCGAGTGTGACGCGCGAGGGTGAGCTCGACGTGGTGGTCGTGGGCGGCGGGAACGCCGCGCTCTGCGCGGCCCTGGCGGCCCGGGAATCTGGCGCGCGGGTGCTGCTCCTCGAGAAGGCGCCCCCGCACGAGCGCGGCGGGAACTCGTTCTTCACCGCGGGCGGCTTCCGGTTCACTCACGCGGGGCTCGACGATCTCCGGCGGGACGTGCTCGCCGACCTCAGCGACGAGGAGGCGGCGGCCGTCGACGTGCCGCCGTACACCACCGACCAGTTCCTCGGCGACCTCATGCGGCTGACGGAGGGGCTGAGCGATCCCGACCTGGCGGACGTCCTGATCCGCCGGTCCCGCCCGA
>JBGQGN010000261.1:0-5947 GCA_041497395.1 Methylomirabilia bacterium | reverse complement strand
TGCAGCGAGTCCGCGGCGCGCAGATCGTGCACCCTCAGCAGCCGCTTCGCGGCTTCCCGCACCTCCTCGCTCGGTTCGATCTCATGCCAACCCTTCCGCAGGGCGACGAGGCGGCGGAACCCCTCGACCGCACCAGGCACGGACAGCCGGCCCAGCCGCTCCGCGCGGGCGACCGCCGAGACACACTCGACCTCGGCGCCCCACCAGGCGATCACGACCGGGTCGCTCGCATGCAGCCTCCGGATGGGCTCGCTCGCCAGCTCTGGGACCAGGAGTGGCACGACGGCGGAGCTGTCCCAGAACCTCACCGCCCCGACCGTCGCTCCTCGAGCAGAAGGTCGAGGGCGCCAGAGGCCCTCGCCCCCCGGGCGAACGGCCGCAGGGCCCTCGCGGGCGGCGCCCCGCCACGCCTGAGCAGCCCGCGGCGCTCCAGGCGGGCGAGCCGGCCAGCCGGGTCCGCAGAGGGATCGGTCACGACCGACTCGAGGCGCGCGACGGGACGCCCGCGGTCGGTGATCAGCACGGTCTCGCCGTGCCGCACTCGGTCGATGAGGGCGCTGAGCTGGTTCTTGGCCTCGGTGATGGTGGCGATCTTCACATGGCTAGAATAGCCAGATCGATCCGGCGCGTCAAGCGTCCTGCCCCAGAAGCGGAACGGGGTGTACCAACAGCCCAAGCCGGCGGGCCGCCGCCTCGGTGGCGCGGAGCCACTGAGAGACGAACGGGACGGAGAGGTCGCCGTGGAGAGCGGCGACCGATCGAAGGCCGGGAATCGTCTCCTTCAGTAGCTCCATGCGCTTGGCAGCGAGGTCGCCGACCGTGACCCCTGTGACGTTGCCGCCCTGGCGGGCCAGGCTGGCAACCAACCCTCTGGCGACCGGGTCGGCGGAGGCGGCGGCCATCACGATCGGGATGGTCCTGCTCGCGCCCCGGACCGCCACAACGCCCTGCTCCGTCGACACGACGATGACGTCGACACCGAGCCCGACCAACTGGGCAGCCAGACCCGGCAACCGATCGAACTTGCCCAGCGCGCTCCGGAACTCGATCACCACGTGCTGGCCCACGACGTGGCCGTGATCTCGGAGCCCGGCTACGAGGGCCCCGTCGCAGACCTCGGAATCGGAGGCAAACGCCGGCGTGGCCTCGTAGAGGATGCCCAGCCGAGCGGGCTTGCTCGATTGCTGGGCCCCGACTGCAAGCGGTGCGGCCACGAGTGCGACCGCCAGGGCCGCGATCGTGGCGGCGCGGAGGGTTAGCATCACCACCTCCAGCTCGAGCGGTCAGGGTCTGCCCTCGCCCGGAGACACGACCTCGCCCGCAGGGTCGACCGGGACTAGTCTGAGCTCAAACCGTGACCTTCGGAAGCCCGGCCAGCGCCGCCTTCACCTGCTCCGCGGGGTACTCGAAGTCCTCGAGCTTGCCCGTCATGTAGCGCTCGTACGCGGAGAGGTCGAAGTGGCCGTGGCCGCAGAAGTTGAACGCGATGACCTTCCGGTCACCCGAGGCCTTGCAGCGCAGCGCCTCGTCGATGACCACCCGGATCGCGTGGGCCGCCTCGGGCGCCGGCAGGAACCCCTCCGCGCGAGCGAAAATCAGCGCCGCCTCGAAGGTGGGGTTCTGGTGGACGGCCACCGCCTCGATCACCTTCTGGTCGTACAGCGCGCACACGAGGGGCGCCATGCCGTGGTAGCGAAGCCCGCCGGCGTGGATCGGCGCCGGGATGAAGGAGTGGCCGAGCGTGTACATCTTGACCAGCGGCGTCGTCTGCGCGGTGTCGCCGAAGTCGTAGACGTACTCGCCCCTGGTGAGGCTCGGGGCTGCCTGGGGCTCGACGGCGATGACGCGGAGGTCCTTTCGCCGCCCGTGCAGCTTGTCCTGGAGGAAGGGGAACGTGAAGCCGCCGAAGTTCGAGCCGCCCCCGATACAGCCGACGAGGATGTCAGGGCGGTCGCCCGCCATCTCGAGCTGCCGCTGGGCCTCCAGCCCGATGACCGTCTGGTGCGTCAGGACGTGGTTCAGCACCGAGCCGAGCGAGTACTTCGTGTCCTCCCGCTGGGCAGCCTCCTCGACCGCCTCCGAGATCGCCATGCCGAGGCTTCCGGGCGACTGCGGGTCTTTCGCGAGCGCCGCGCGGCCGGCCGCCGTCTCTCGTGACGGGCTCGCCACCACTTTCCCGCCCCACGCCTCCATCATGATGCGCCGGTACGGCTTCTGGTCGTAGGAGACGCGCACCATGTAGACCTTGCACTCGATCCCGAAGATCTGACACGCGAATGACAGCGCCGAGCCCCACTGCCCCGCGCCCGTCTCCGTCGTGATGCGCCGGACGCCTTCCTGGTGGTTGTAGTAGGCCTGGGCGACCGCGGTGTTCGGCTTGTGGCTCCCGGCGGGCGACACGCCCTCCCACTTGTAGTAGATCCGCGCCGGCGTCCCGAGCGCTTTCTCCAGCCGATGGGCCCGGTAGAGCGGCGTCGGCCGCCAGAGCCGGTAGACGTCCCTCACGGGCTCGGGGATGTCGATCCACCGCTCCTGGCTCACCTCCTGCTTGATGATCTCCATCGGGAACAGGGGGGCAAGGTCCTGAGGACCGATGGGCTGGAGCGTGCCCGGGTGGATCACCGGCGGGAGCGGCGCCGGCAGGTCCGCCTGGATGTTGTACCAGCGGCTCGGCAGGTCCTTCTCGTCCAGCAGGAACTTGGTCTGGGCCACGGGAGCCTCCTTTTTCAGCTTTGGCTTCAGCCTCGGCGGCGTTGGCCGGGTCGCGACGGAACCGGGAGAGCTGCCCGCGCGAGCGCGTCCGCGTACGCGTGGCGTCCCGCCTCGTCAGCGAAGAGATTGTCAGGGATGCGGTGGTCGGCGAACTGCCAGAGCCGCTCGGGGTAGCGACGGTCGACGGTCAGCCCGCCACCGAGGCACGCGAGCGGCCGCGCCCGCTCGCGCTCGAGCTCGGCCATCAGCGCTTCCCGCAGCCCGCCGAGCGCGGCGAGCGGGACGTCGAGCCCGAGCACGCGGTACGGCAAGAGGAAGCGCGTTGACTTCGGCGGCAGGAGCGCCCCATCCGCCCGCTGGCGCACGGTCGGCTTGTCGAGCGCCGGCGGACGCAGGACGACGACGTCCGCCGCACCCAGCCACTCGGCGACCGCCTCATCCTCGATGAGACGGGCCGGACACCGGTGGCCGTTCCACAAGACCAGTCGCTCGACCTCGCTCGCCAAGGTGTGGGGGTCCGACGTGCCGGATCCGGGCCGACCGTAGACACGATCGCCGTAGTGACAGCGGAGCCCGCCCTCGGCGCCGGCCTCGAGCCCGAGCGCCCGGCGCGCGGCGTCGAAGGCGGCGGCCGGCACGCCCTCGAGCACGCGGCACCAGGTTCCGATGCGAACCTCGGGCGAGTCGAGGTCGACCCGCTGGATCACGGCGAACCGCGCGCCGAAATCGCGCGCGAGGACGACGGCGCGATGGCTCCCGTCCAGGATCAGCCCGGACGCGGCATCGACGACGAGCGGCCACGACAGGACGCGCGCAGCCCCGAGGAGGTCCGCCACGCGGGACTCACCATCCGGGGACGTGGCTTCGTGCGGGCGAAGGTCCCCGAGCGAGGCAACGGCGAGACTCTCTCGGACGTCGTCCGCTGACTCCATAGGCCTCGGTGCGCGCGCCGGTCAGCGCCCGCGCAGCGCCCGGCGCGCTTCCTCGGTCGCGTCGCTCTCCGGAAAGTCACGGACGAGCTGGCTCCAGGCCTGCCGCGCGTCGGACTCTCGCTTCTGGGCGCGATAGGCGAGGCCGAGGCGGAGCAGGGCCTGGGGCGTGTCCTTCCCCTTCGGGGCGAGATCGACGGCCTTCCGGTACTCGAGCGAGGCGCGCTCGAAGTCGCGCGCCGCGTAGTACGCCTCGCCGATCCGGAATTGCGCCGACGCGGCGAGCGGGTCCGACGGAAACGTCTGGACGAGCTCCTCGAACTCCAGCACGGCCTGTCCCTGCTCGCCCTTGTTCCAGTTCTCCATCGCGCGATCGAAGAGAGCGCGAGCGGTGGACGATCCCGGCGCGGGGAGGGTCGCCGTCGGCGTCGTGCCGGTCTTGGCGGGGCGCGGTGGCGTCCCTCCCGCCGGGCGCTCCGGGGCGGCCGCTTTCGGCTCGACGGGAGGCGGAGCGGCCTTCGCCACGCGCGCCGCGTCGTCGGGGGCG
The DNA here is from genome assembly GCA_041497395.1 of Methylomirabilia bacterium. Taxonomy (GTDB): domain Bacteria; phylum Methylomirabilota; class Methylomirabilia; order Rokubacteriales; family DASRDR01; genus DASRDR01. The sequence goes on along the minus strand of JBGQGN010000261.1, from coordinate 1,759 downwards.
GGGCGAGCCGGGGGCGTGGCGCGAGGCGCGTCCGTCTTCTTCCCGGCCACCGGCGCTTCGGCCACGCGAGGGCGCTCCACAGAGTCGACCTTGGCCTCGCGCGGGGGAACGGGTGTCGCCGGTGGGGGCGGCGCCGAGCTTCTGGGGTTGCGCGAGGACCCGAGCATCGCCGGCGGCGTGAGACCGGCCCCCGCCGCGGCGCTGTCTGGCGCGGAGGCCGGCGGCGTGGACTCCTCGGCGGGACGGGGTGCGGGGGACGCGGCCGGTGACCGCGCGGGCGATCCGCCTCGGGCCCCGGGCGCCGGTGTCGACGCAGGGTCGAGGACCCGGGCGAGCTGGCTTTCGATCCCGCCGAGGCTCAGCTCGACCCGGCGTAGCAGCTGGCCCAGCTCGGTTGCTCGCTTCTCCAGGAGGTCGATGCGCCGGGCCTGGGCGTCCAGCACCTCGACCTGGCGCTGGAGGTCGTGACGGGACGACGCCTCGATCGCCTTCTGGACGGCGTCGAACTCCGCTCGAGTCTCCTGCGCGACGCGGTCCGCGTGCTCCATGCCGGCGCGCTGCGAAGCCTCCACGCGCGTGCGGAGCTCGGCGAGATCGGCGCGGAGGCGGTCCACCTCCTGGCGCAGAGCGGCGGGAGAGTCGGGCGGCGGCGCCTTCGTCTCGCCCGCCGGCTTCGCGCCGCGCCCGCCGAGCCCGCACCCACCGCTCAGGCCAGTCACCAGGACCGCCGCGACCGCAACAGTCGTGTGGAGCCAGCGTCGCGAACGGTCGCGGCCCCGGATCTCTCGTGTCTGGGCCGATTTCACGCGCACAGTATCGCACCGTAGCACCCGCGTCGTTTCGGGGTCAACCAACGGGCGCCCCACGCGACTCCGCGACGGCTGCGGCAGCCGGGTGGCTGGCGCGGGTGGCCGCCCGGCGCGGCGCCGCGGTAAGCTGGCCATGTGGCCGTCGCGACGCCGCCCCGGGTCCGCGTCCGACACCCGCTCCCTCCGGCGCGCTGGCCGACGCGCGAGGAGGCCGAGCAGGCCCGCTGGTTCTCCTCGGTCCGTCTCGGCGTCCAGTGCCTGGCGGCCGACCGCACGTGGGTGCCGGCGATGGTCCCCTGGCGGGCGAGCGAGGACGGCCACGTCACCCCCGAGGTGCTCGAGTGGTACGGCCGCTTCGCCGAGGGCCAGCCCGGCGTGCTGGTCGTGGAGGCAACCGGCATTCGCGACGTGCCGAGCGGCCCGCTCCTCCGCATCGGCAGCGACCGGTTCGTCCCGGGGCTCCGCCGCCTCGTCGAGACCGTGCGGGAGCGGAGCGAGGGGCGCACGCGCCTCTTCATCCAGGTCATCGACTTCGTCGCCGTCCGGCGGCGACCGGAGCCGGCACGATTCTTCGCGCGCTATCTCGAGATCGGGGACGACCTCCGGCGCCGTCTGGCCGAGGCGCTCGACGACGCGCGCTGGCAGGACGGGGTCGCGGCGCCGGATGCCGAGGTGCGGGCCCGCCTGGCCGGAGCCGGGCGTTCCCTCGCCGAGGCCGTCCTCAGCGCGCGCGAGCGCGAATCGCTCGACTACGGCTACCGCGAGCGGGTCGGGGACCTCCACCTGCCGCACATCCGCGACCTGCCCCGCGTCTTGCCGGCCCTCTTCGCCGAGGCCGCGCGGCGGGCGCGCGAGTCGGGCTTCGACGGCGTCGAGCTCCACTACGCTCACGCCTACACGATGGCCTCGTTCCTCTCCCGGCTGAACCGGCGGACTGACGGCTACGGTGG
>JBGQGN010000260.1:0-5988 GCA_041497395.1 Methylomirabilia bacterium | reverse complement strand
GGCCAAGGCGCTCCTCGCCAAGGCCGGCGTGCCCGACGGCTTCAACGTGACCATGGACGTCCGCAGCGGGTCGCCGACCACGGACATCGCCCAGGCAATCCAGGCCAACTGGGCCAAAGCCGGGGTCAAGGTCGAGCTGATCCCGGGTGACGGCAAGCAGGTCCTGACGAAGTACCGCGCCCGCAACCACGACATCTACATCGGCCAGTGGGGACCCGACTACCAGGACCCGCACACGAACGCCGAGACGTTCGCGATGAACGTGGACAACACCGACAACGCCAAGTCGAAGACCCTGGCCTGGCGCAACACCTGGGACATCCCCGACATGACCAAGCAGACCCAGGATGCCGTGCGCGAGCGTGACGCCAAGAAGCGGGAAGCGGCGTACCAGGCCATCCAGCGCGAGCACCAGCGCACCTCGCCTTTCATCATCATGTTCCAGCAGACCGAGGTGGCCGCCCATGGGAAGGACGTGGACGGCTTCGTGATGGGACCGAGCTTCGAGAACAACCTGTACGCCACCATCCGGAAGTAGCTGACGCCGCGAACGGCCGCTCTTCGGTGACTGGCGCGCCGGCACGGACGCCTCCCCCGGGAGCGAGGGGAACCTCGCTCCCGGTTCGCGTCCTGTGGCCGGTGGTGCGCGTCGCCGGGTCGGTCGCCCTGACCTTTCTCGGCCTCCTCCTCGTCACCTTCCTGATCGGGCGCGTCGTCCCGATCGACCCAGTCCTCGCGGCGGTCGGGGATCGCGCGCCGGCGGCCGTCTACGAGCGGGTCAAGCAGGAGCTCGGCCTCAATCTCCCGCTCTGGCAGCAGTTCTGGCTGTACCTCCGGAAGGTGCTCGCGGGCGACTTCGGACGGTCGGTCCTGACATCCAACCCGGTCCTCGTCGACATCCGCCGGTTCTTCCCCGCCACGCTCGAGCTGGCAACGGTGGCGACGCTGATCGGCGTGACGCTCGGCATCCCCATGGGGATCATCGCCGCGGTGCGACGCGGCCGGTGGGCGGATCAGGTGATCCGGGTCGTGAGTCTCCTCGGCTACTCGGTGCCGGTCTTCTGGCTCGGGCTCATGGGCCTCCTTCTCTTCTACGGGCGGCTCAGCTGGGTCGCCGGCCCGGGCCGGCTCGACGTGGCGTTCGAGGATCTGGTCCCGACCGTCACCGGCGTGATCCTCCTCGACTCGGTCCTGGCGGGCGAGTGGGAGGTGTTCGGGAACGCGTTCCGCCACGTGATCCTGCCGGCGTCGATCCTCGGCTACCTGTCGCTAGCGTACCTCGCCCGGATGACCCGCAGCTTCATGCTGGCCGAGCTCGGTCAGGAGTACATCACCACGGCCCGGATCAAGGGGCTCTCCGAGCGGCGGATCGTATGGCGTCACGCCCTCGGCAACGTGATGGTGCCGCTCATCACGGTCGTGGCGCTCGCCTACGCGAACCTGCTCGAGGGCTCGGTGCTGACGGAGACCGTCTTCGCCTGGCCGGGGCTCGGGCAGTACATCACGAGCTCGCTCCTCAGCGCCGACATGAACGCCGTCCTCGGCGGCACGATCGTCGTGGGGACGGTGTTCATCGGCCTGAACCTCTTCTCCGATCTTCTCTACCGGCTCGTGGATCCCCGCGCCCGATGACGCCGGCCGGCCGGCTCGCCAGGGCTCGTGCGTGGCTCCTCGCGGAGACGCCGGCGTCCCGGACCCAGGCGCGACTCGGCCAGGCGTACGTCGGCTGGCTCGGCTTCCGCGGGAATCCGTTGGCGATGGCCGGGCTCGCGGTCCTGGTCGCCCTGGTGCTGATCGCGCTGCTCACCCCGCTCCTGACCAGCCAGTCGCCGGTGGCCCAGGACCTGGGGCAGCGCCTCCAGCCCCCGAGTGCCCGGTACTGGTTCGGGACGGACGAGCTCGGGCGGGACATCTACACGCGTGTGCTCTACGGGTCGCGCATCACGCTGGTGATCGTCGGGCTGGTCGTCGTGATGGTCGCGCCCACCGGCCTCCTCATCGGCACCGCCGCCGGCTACCTGGGGGGCTGGGTCGACACGGTCCTCATGCGGGTGACCGACGTGTTCCTCGCCTTCCCGCGGCTCATCCTCGCGCTGGCGTTCGTCTCGGCCCTCGGCCCGGGCATCGAGAACGCGATCATCGCCATCGCCTGCACGGCCTGGCCGCCGTACGCGCGCGTGGCGCGGGCGGAGACGCTGACGATCCGGAGGAGCGACTTCATCGCGGCGATTCGCCTCCAGGGCGCCGGCCCGCTTCGCATCGTGCTGGGCCACGTCGTGCCGCTCTGCACCTCGTCACTGATCGTCCGCGTCGGCTTCGACATGGGCGGCATCATCCTGACCGCCGCCGGTCTCGGCTTCCTCGGGCTGGGCGCCCAGCCGCCCGCCCCCGAGTGGGGCGCCATGATCGCCTCGGGGCGGCGGTTCCTTCTCGACCAGTGGTGGGTGGCCACGGTGCCCGGGATCGCCATCCTGGTCGTGAGCCTCGGCTTCAACCTTCTCGGGGACGGGCTCCGGGACGTCCTCGATCCCAAGGTCGGATGAGGCCCGTGGGCCAATCCCTTCGCCGCCCGGCGGCTGATCCATGACGCCCATCCTCACCGTCGAGGACCTCCGGGTGCGCTTCCCTGGGCGCGTGGCCGCGGTCGAGGCCGTCCGGGGGGTGAGCTTCGAGGTCGGGCGCGAGAAGCTCGGGATCGTGGGGGAGTCGGGCTCCGGGAAATCGATGACCGGCCGCGCCATCCTCCGCCTGGTGCCGCCTCCGGGGCGCGTGACCGCGCGGCGGCTCGTGTTCGAGGGGATCGACCTCCTGGCCGCCAGCGAGTCCGCGATGCGGCGAATCCGCGGCGAGCGGATCGCGATGGTCCTCCAGGACCCGAAGTTCTCGCTGAACCCGGTGATGCCGGTCGGCGCCCAGGTGGCCGAGGCGTGGCGGGTGCACTCGGGCGCGTCCTGGCGCGAATCGCGCCGGCGGGCGCTCGAGATGCTGGAGGCCGTGCGGATCCGAGATCCGGAGCGCGTCTACCGCGCCTATCCCCACGAGGTTTCGGGGGGCATGGGGCAGCGGGTCATGATCGCGATGATGCTCGCGGCGGGCCCCGACCTCCTCATCGCCGACGAGCCCACCTCCGCCCTCGACGTCACCGTGCAGATGCAGGTCCTGGCGATCCTGGACGACCTGGTGACCGAGCGCGGCATGGGGCTCATCTTCATCAGCCACGACCTCAATCTGGTCGCCTCGTTCTGCGACCGGGTGCTCATCATGTACGCCGGGCGGATCGTCGAGACCTGCCGCGCCCAGGACCTCGGGGCCGCGCGCCACCCCTACACCCAGGGGCTGCTCCGCTCGCTGCCGCGGATCGACCGCCCGGTCGCGGAGCTGGCGGTCCTCGAGCGAGACCCGGCGTGGCGGGACGAGAGTCCCACGTGAGCCTGTCGTGAGCTCGTTGGGGGCTCCGGCGATCCTCGAGGTCGAGGGTCTTCACGTGGTCTTCGGCCGCGGCGGGCCCGATGCGGGCGTCGTCCACGCCGTCCGTGACGTCTCCTTCCGCGTCGCCGAGGGCGCTGCGTTCGGTCTGGTGGGCGAGTCGGGCTCGGGGAAGACCACCGTGCTGCGGGCGATCGCGGGCCTGGTCACGCCGGCGGGCGGGCGGATCGCCGTCGGCGGTCGGACCCAGGGACCGCACCGCGAGCGGGCGTTCGCGCGCCTCTGCCAGATGGTCTTCCAGGATCCGTACGGCTCGCTCCACCCGCGCCACACGGTGGACCGTGTGCTGATCGAGCCGCTCGCGATCCACGGGCTGGCCCGGCGCGGGGAGGCCGACCGGCGGGTCGAGCGGGCGCTCGTCGAGGTCGGGCTCGGCCCGAGCTTCCGGTTCCGCTACCCGCACCAGCTCTCCGGCGGTCAGCGTCAGCGGGTGTCCATCGCGCGCGCCCTCATCCTCGAGCCGCGCATCCTCTTGCTCGACGAGCCGACCTCCGCGCTCGACGTGTCGGTCCAAGCCGAGATCCTGAACCTCCTCGCCCGGCTCCGGCGGGAGCGGGGCCTCACGTACGTGCTCGTGAGCCACAATCTCGCCATCGTGGCGCACCTCTGCGAGCGCCTCTTGGTGATGAACGCCGGGCGAGTCGTGGAGGAGCTGACCAGGGACCAGCTGCGCGCCGCGGCACCGGCCGAGCCCTACACCCGCCAGCTCCTCCAGGCGAGCCTCGGCTACGACCGTCAGGCCGCCGCCCAGCTCACGACATTCGACTAGCCAAGCGACCGTAGGGCCACCGGATCGGCTGGAGACGACCGTGGCGCCCGGCTCACCTGTTCGTTGGCTGGGTCAGCGCCCGGTGAGCTATGCTGCGCGCAATGTGGGGAAGCGGGCAGCCAACCGATGCCTCGCTGCCCATCGTCGCGCGGCGAGGAGGTGCCGACGCACCTCGGGCGCGTGTAGCCAACGAGGCTCCGCGGTTCAGGGCGTGAGGGGGCTGGGCCGCTGACGCCGTCCGAGGTCGCTGGACGCGAGCGCAGGGCGCCGCCGCGAAGGGTCGGCCCACTGGTCGGGGTTGGCGTCTATCTGTTGCTCGCGCTCTGGGGCGGCCTCTGGATCCGGGCCGCAGCCTGGCGAGCGACCCTGCCGATTCACTTCACCGGAGACCTGGCCAACGCGTACGGCTGGGGTACGCGTAGCCACGAGACCGGATACTTCCGCCTGTACGACACTGTGACACCCGCGAGGGATGGTGGCTACAGCCTCGATTACCCGCCCCTCCGCCTCCTGATCGTGACGCGGTGGGTGAAGTGGCTGCGGGACACGCATCCGACCTTCGAGCCACGCTCGTGGTCGCGGAACATGTCTTCCGATTTCGATCCGCACGCCTGGCCGCGGCCTGTCGTCAAGCCGCTGCTGCGGCTGAACCTGGCGGCCGAGCTGGCGACTGCCCTGGGGATCTTTCTCCTCGTCAGAGCTTGGTTCCCCAACCCCCCCGGCTCGGGTGGCTTGCCGCGCCCGCGGTCCGAGCCGAACGGCCGCGTCGCGGGTTCGTTGCTGGCGCAGGTCGGCCGGGGGGCCGTGTGGATGGGCCTCGATGCCGGCACGCTGGGGGGACTGACCTCGGACACTCGCGCTACGGGCGGAGCGTGAAGGGGAACTCGCTCTCGACGACGTGGCCGTCGACCGAGAGGACGCGGAAGCGGACGCGGTAGGCGCCCCGGCCGAGCGGCTTGAGCCCGACGGTCAGGCGCTTCGGGTCCTCGGGCTCGACCCGGGCGTCCTCGAGGTCCACCCGCTGGCCGGCCGCGTCCCACACCGAGACGCTCGAGAACTTCGGCTCGATGGCCTCGTTGAACCAGAGCTGGACGCGGTCCGGGGCGGTCGTGAGCGTGGCGCGGCGGGCGGGGCTCGACCGCACCAGGGAGGCGTGGGGCCAGGCCGGCGTCGCCAGGAGGAGGAGACCGAGCGCGGCAACCGCGAGCCGGCGTCGCCGGGCGAGGGTGACCGCGCCCAGGATGGCGAGGCCTGCGGCGCCGAGGGCGGCGCCGAGCCACCCTCCGCGGCTCGCGGGCTCGACGTCGACCGGGAAGGTGAGGGCGCCGGGGCCCGCAGGCCCGTCGACGGATACCGAGACGCGCCAGGGCCCCGCTGCGCCGAGCGTGAGGGTCGCGCGGTAGCGCACCCCGAGCGGGTCGGCGTCGCGGCGGGCGTCCGTCTCCACCGGCAGGGCGGTGCCGGCGAGAGGTTCGGCGCGGACACGAACCACGGCGTCCGTGACGGGCATGCCCGTTTCGCGCATCACAGCGACATCGACGCGCCAGGGCCCCGCCGTGGGCGGTGCGGGCTGGGTCCAGACGGACAGGGCGTAGGGGCCCGCGGCGGCGCGGTTCAGCTGAACCACCCCGCCGTGCCCGGCCGAGGCCCGCCGCGGACTGGCGGCGGCGCCGGCCAGCCACGCCAAAGCGACCAGCGACCAGACCATGGCCTGCCGCCCGCTGGCCTGTCTC
>JBGQGN010000259.1:0-6019 GCA_041497395.1 Methylomirabilia bacterium | reverse complement strand
CGGGACGGTCGTCCTCATCCCGACCCACGGCCACACCCCCGGCCACCAGTCCCTTCGGGTGCGCGCGGGCAAGGGAACGGACTTGGTGCTGGCCGCCGACGCCTGCTACACGCGGGAGAACATGGACCGGGACCTCCTCCCGGGAGTGCTCTGGGACTCGGACGAGATGGCCCGCTCCCTCGCACGTCTGCGCGCGCTCCGCGATCGCCACGGCGCCACGGTCATCTTCGGGCACGATCCGGCTCAGTGGCGGGAGCTGCCCCGCGCACCGGAGCCGCTCGCGGTTGGCTGACTTGGCTGACGCGAGGTCAACCGGGCGATGACGCTGTTCCTCTGGTCACTCGGGCTCGCGGTCGTGGGCCTGGTGCTCAGCCGCGTGGGCGCGAGGGCGCTCGCCCGGCGGGCGGCTTCGACGCCCCGTGTCCTGTGGGTCACGGGGCTACCGGCGCTCCTGCTCGCCTGGCTCGTGCCCTTCGTGTCGCTCCTGAACGCCTCGGGAACGGCCGAGGGACCGCCGCGCAAGGCGTTCATGGTCGCCTCGGCGGCGGCGATCCTGGGCGTGCTGGGGAGCGACTGGCTGATCAACCGCGAGGAGAAGCAAGGCTCTGCGGCACGGCCACTCGTGAGCTGGCTCCTCGGCGCCGCCGCGCTCGCGCCAGCGTGGCTAGTGGCCTTGCTCCTCGCCGCCCGCCTGGGCCACTGATCCGGAGGCAGCGGAGCGGCTACCGCGTCACAGGCCGTGCGGCGCCCGACGCGCAGCAGTCGGGGGCGCAGACGTCAGCGCGTGGGCCGCGGGCCCCGAGGGCGCGGCGCTCGCCGCCGGCCACGCGCTCCTCGACCAGCTCGCGGATCATTCGCACGAAAGCCGGGTGGGTCCCCGCCGTCCCGGCTCGCACGAAGCCGAGGCCGAGCGCGGCAGCGCGCTGGCGGGCCTCGGAATCAAGGTCGTAGACGACCTCCATGTGCTCGGACACGAAGCCGATCGGCGCGACGACGACGTCAGCGGCCCCCTCGGCCTCGAGGGCGTCGAGATGGTCGAGGATGTCCGGCTCGAGCCACGGCTGCTGAGGCGAGCCGCTCCGGCTCTGGTAGACGAGCGTCCAGGACTCGCGCGGCACGGCCGCCGCCACCAGGGCACACGTCTCGCCGAGCTGCGAGACGTAGTCAGAGCCAGCCGCCATCGCCGCCGGGATGCTGTGCGCGGTGAACGCAATGCGTGCCGCCGCGCGGCGAGCCGGCGGCAGCGTGGCGAGTGCATCGCGCACACGGTCGGCGTTGGCCTCGACGAACCCGGGGTGATCGTGGAAGACGCGCAGCTTGTCGACGACGGGCGCGCTCGGCCCCACCTCGGCCCGTGCCCGGGCGATGTCCTCGAGGTACTGGCGGCACCCCGAGTACGAGCTATACGCCGAGGTGACGAACGCGAGCGCCCGCTTGACGCCGTCCCCCGCCATCGCCCGGATCGCGTCGGCAAGGAACGGGTGCCAGTTCCGGTTGCCCCAGTAGAGGGGCAGACGCGGCCCGTGGGCGCCGAGCTCCGTCCGCAGCGCCTCGAGGAGCGCTCGGTTCTCGGCGTTGATCGGGCTCACGCCCTCGAAGCGCTCGTAGTGGTGGGCAACCTCGCGCTTCTGCTCAGGAGGCACGCTCCGCCCCCGCAGCACGCGGTCGAGAAACGGCATGACGTCCGCCATCCCCTCCGGCCCTCCGAACGAGACGAGGAGGAAGGCGTCGTAGGGCGCGGTGCCACTCACGCGGCCGTCGGGCCTCCGTTGCCGTTCATTGTGCGTCGGCCGCGTGCGGCCTCGGTCGAAGCGTAACATGGGGTCCGCGACGCGGGTACACTAGGCGGGGTCGTCGCGACCCGCAGTCCAACACCCGTCCCCGACCTGACCAGAGGCCGCCGCGTCACGAGCGCCGCAGGCGCGAGGCGCGCCGGCCGGATTGACCAGAGGCCGCCGCGTCACGAGCGCCGCAGGCGCGAGGCGCGCCGGCCGAGTTGAAAGGAGACCGGCTCGATGACCGTCCCTGCCCGCCCCCTGGTCGTGATCGCCGGCAAGATCAATCCCGCCGGCGTGGCGCAGCTCGAAGCCGAGGCGCGCGTCGTCATCGCCCCGGACCTCGAGCCAAAGACGGTGATCGAGCTGTCCCGGGAGGCCGAGGGCATCCTCTTCCGCGCGGGCCCGCGCTGCGACGACACCATCCTCGGGGCGTGCCCGCACGTCCGGGTGGTGGGACGCCACGGCGTGGGGCTCGACACGGTCGATCTGGAGTCAGCGACGCGGCACGGCGTGGCGGTGGTCCACGCGCCCGGCTCCAACTCGCAGGCGGTGGCCGAGCACGCGCTCATGCTCATGCTCGCCTGCGTCAAGCGCACGGTGGAGATCGACCGGCTGACGCGCAAGGGCGACTGGCGCGCCCGCCACGAGATCGGCAACACCGAGCTGGCGGGAAAGACGCTCGGCATCGTGGGCGTGGGCAACGTCGGCCGGCGCGTTGCCCGGTTCGCCGGGGCGATCGGGATGCGCGTCCTCGGCTACGACAAGTACGTCCCCGCCGACGAGATCCGCCGGCGCGGCGCCGAGCCCGTCGGGAGCCTGGAGGAGCTCTTGCCCCAGGTCGACGTGCTCACATGCCACACGCCCCTGACCCCGGAGACGCGCCACATGATCGACGAGCGGGCGCTCGCCCGGCTGCGCCCGGGCGCGATCTTCATCAACACGTCGCGCGGCCCCGGCCACAGCGAGCGGGCGGTCGTCGAGGCCCTCGTCCAGAAGCGTCTGGCCGCCGCGGGCCTCGACGTGTTCGAGCAGGAGCCGAGCCCGGTCGACAACCCGATCTTCAACCTCGACAACGTCGTGTGCTCGGGCCACGTCGCCGGAGTGACGTTCGAGGCGAACCGCGAGGCCTCCCTCCAGGTGACGGCGGAGATCCTGCGGGTGCTGCGGGGCGAGCGCCCCGAGGTGCTGGCGAACCCTGAGGTCTGGCCCCGGCCCGCCCACCGGCGCTGACGGCGGGGATGGAGATCCGGCCCTTCGCCGTCGACGTCCCGCAGGCGACGCTCGACGATCTCCACGCGCGTCTCGGCCGCACGCGCTGGCCCGACGAGATCGAGGGCGCCGGCTGGGACTACGGCGCGAGCCTCGCCTATCTCCAGGCGCTCGTCGAGTACTGGGGCACGCGCTTCGACTGGCGGGCAGAGGAGCGGGCGATGAACGCGCTCCCCCACTTCCGCGCGGACGTCGACGGCCATGGCATCCACTTCATCCATGTACGTGGGGCGCGCGGCCGCGGTCCCGCCCCGCTGCCGCTCATCATCACGCACGGCTGGCCGAGCTCGTTCGTCGAGATGCTCCCCCTGATCCCGCTCCTGGCCGATCCGGCGGCCCACGGCGGAGATCCCGCGGACGCCTTCGACGTGGTGGTGCCCTCGGTGCCCGGCTTCGGGTTCTCGGATCGGCCCACGAAGCGCGGCATGACCCGGAGCCGCGTGGCCACCCTCTGGGCGCGGCTGATGGATGGCCTCGGCTACGCGCGCTTCGCCGCCCACGGCAACGACATCGGCGCCGTGATCACCGGCTGGATGGCCGTCGACTTTCCGGACCGCCTGATCGCCATCCACACGATGATGCCGGGCTTCCCGTCTCCGGTCATCGGTCCCGACGTCCAGCCGCTCAGCGACGCGGAGCGGGCCCATGCCGAGATCCAGGCGCGCTGGGAACGGGAGGAGGGCGGCTACAACCTGATCCAGGAGACCCGGCCCCAGACCCTCGCCTACGGGCTCCACGACTCCCCGGCCGGGCTGGCCGCCTGGATCCTGGAGAAGTGGCGGGCCTGGACGGATCCGGCGGGCGACGTGGAGCGGTACTTCTCCCGCGATCTCCTCCTCGCCAACGTCACCCTCTACTGGGTGACGGGAACCATCAACGCCGCGAACCGGTCCTACTACGAGCGCGCCCGGGAGCCGCGACGCATCACGTCCCGCATCACAGTGCCGACCGGCGTGGCGCTGTCGACGGAAGCTGTCCAGCGGGTTCCCCGCGAGCGGGCCGAGCGAAGCTACGCCGACATCCGAAGATGGACCGAGTTCCCTCGCGGCGGCCACTTCTTCGCGGCGGAGGAGCCTCGCCTCCTGGCGGAGGAGCTCCGCGACTTCTTCCGTCCGTTCCGTCAGCCGGGCTAGCCGGTCCGCTCTCCGGCATCGAGCGCGGTCAGGAGCGCGGCCGCTCGCTCGCGCTTGGCCGCGTCGGTGTCGCGCTGGACGATGCGCAGGAGGGAGGCCCGGGCGGTGCGATCCCCGCGCTCGGCCATCTCGAAGGCGATGACGTCGCGCCGCTCGTAGTACCGCCGATCGAACTCCCCGATCGTGATCGGCAGGCGCCGCCAGTAGTACTGGAACGCCGTGGACTTCCATCCGGCGTAGACCTCGTCCCAGGTGAAAAGGTTGGCGTAGGGGCTCAAGCTCAGCTCCGAGACCGGCTCGCTCGCCCGCTGGTACCGCGCGTCCATCGACTGGCGCAGCCGGTCGGACAGGTTGGGCAGGCCCTTGTGGACCGTGAGGCTGTGGAAGATCAGGACGTCGCCCGCGGCGAAGGAGCTCGCGCGCCACCGATCGGCCAGGGGATCGACGACCTCGAGACCGCCCGAGCCGTTCGTCACCCGGAACTCCCGCACGCCGTCCCGGTGCGAGCCGGCGGCCACCTGGAGGCTCCCCTGCTCGAGCGGACAGTCGCCCAGGGGGATCCACACCGTGTACGTCTCGGGGGTGCCCTGGATGTGGACATAGTCCTGATGGGCGGGCGTGGTCGATTCGGGTCGCTGCGGGAAGATATTCCGCATCACGAACAGCGGGTGCACGAGGACCGGCTCCCCGAACAGCCGCTCGAAGAAGCCCACGATCGCCGGGTGGTGCTTGAGGGCGTGCAGCGCCTCGAGCACGTAGAGGCGGCGGAACACCTCGACGTAGCGCGGCTCCGGATCCGTGCAGGCCGCGGCGGGGTTGGCGACGCCGTCGTCCACGGGGTGGGCGGAGTCGAGCCAGCCGCCGGCCGCCGCGACGGCGCGGCACTCCCGGCGCACGTCGAGCACGGCCGTGCGCGGCAGCAGTGCCCTGACGAACAGGTACCCTTCGGCCGCGAGCCGCTCGTTCAGGGCCGCGGGATCCGCGGCCAGGTCCGTCGAGTCCAGGAAAGGCTGCATCGCGCGCCTCCGTCCAGCGAAGCGTCTCGTCGCCGCCGCCGGCGCGTGCTTCTTCTCGCGGCTCTCGCTGCGCACCCGCGGTTGACAGCTCACGTCGTTGAGAATGTAATAGCGCGAATTCCAGGCGATGTCACCCGACCATCCAGCCCCGTGACCACGCCGCCACTCGGGATCACGATGTTCATCGCCTGCCAGCTGGCGGGGATCACGATCAACGAGTTGACTCGGGCCGTCTGGCGGCCGTTCCTCGCCCTCGTCCTCGCCGTGATCGTGTGCGCGCTCTGGCCGGGCCTGGTCCTGTTCCTGCCGAACCTCGTGATGGGCCGGTAGGCGGGAGTCAGCCCGGCAGCTCCGCGAGATGTGTCGGGACCTCGCCGAAGGAGGCGTCCATGCCGGAATCCTCTCAAGTCGCCCAGGATCGGGTCGAGAGCTACTTCAAGGAGCTGAACAACTGGGGCCGCTGGGGTCCCGACGACCAGCGGGGCACGCTCAATCTGATCACGCCTGCCCGGCGCGCCGACGCGATCCGGCTGATCCGCACGGGCCGCACGGTGTCCCTGGCGCGCGACGTGGTGCCGCGCCCCGTATACATGTACCACGTCACGTTCCCGATCAGGCGCGAGCGGGTCGACGCGGTGCTCGACCGCTTCGACATGGTCTACCACGGCTACTGGATCACGCACGTGGACGCCCTCTGCCACGTCGGCTGGGACGGCGAGCTCTACAACGGCCGGCCGTTCGCCGCGAGCCTCTCGGTCGAGGGCGCGAGCTGGTGTCCGATCGACCCCATCGCGGCGGACGGGATCACGACGCGCGGCGTCCT
>JBGQGN010000258.1:0-6028 GCA_041497395.1 Methylomirabilia bacterium | reverse complement strand
GGCTTCGATCTGGAGACCCTCAATCCGCTGGGACGCCCCAGGGGTCGTATCCTCGCCTACGAGCTGCCCTAACGGGGAGTGTGGGGGCGATTCGAGCGGCCAGGCCCCCGGGAGCGGGCCTCGAAACGGGGCTTGACACGGCTTTTCGCCCGATGCTAGGGTTGCGACGGCTTACTGACACCTATCGATGTGTCCCTGGCGACGGGTCAGGGGGAAACTTGATTCGGGAGGGGGGGTGGTGCTGGGCACCGGCGGAGCGTCACAGCCCGCGTTTCACCTAACAAGGCACTCATCGTAGTTTAGTAGTCCACCACAGGCGGGCGCCATCCGAAGCCGGGTGGCACCGGGAGGTGCGGGTAATGAAGCGAGCGCTGGCGTTGCTCGTCGGGGGGGTGCTGATCCTCGGATCGGCCCTCGCCGCGCACGCGCAGGCCCCGACCGTGAGTTTCGGGGGCCAGATGCGCGTCTACGGTTTTGCGTTCAACAACATCACGGACTTCACGGACAGCGGTCCGAACGGCGCCAACCGCGACAGCCAGAGCTTTTACTTCCAGCGGTGGCGTCTCTGGACCAACGTCGAGAGCGCCGACAAGAAGGCCAAGGCGGTCTGGGGCCTGGAGGTCGGTGACATCACCTGGGGTACGGGTGGTGGCGCGTCGGGCGGTGAGTTCCGGGGTTGCCCGGGGCGGCTCTCCGGTGACCCGGGCCAGACCGGCAACGTGACCAGCACGGACGGGTCGTTCATTCTCGTAGACCCGAACGGTAAGCCGGCGGTGGTCAAGACGACCCCGAACGCGGTTTCCCCCAACACCCGCGTGGGTAACGGAGCCGGTGGCTGTCTCGGCAATGACGGCGTCAACGTCGAGACCAAGCACGCCTACATCTGGCTCGACACGGGGCAGTGGGTGCCCGGCTCGTCCATCACGCTGGGTATCCAGAGCATCGTGATGATGGCCGGCCCGCTGGGCGGGTTCTTCGACGAAGATGGCGCCGCGATCAAGATCAACATGAAGTTCGATCCGGTCGACGTCGAGCTCTACACGGCGAAGGCCGGTGAGGGCAACAACTCGAACGCCGACGACACGGACATGTTCGTGGCGCGCGTGGGTGTCAACGCCACGAAGGATATCCGGGTCACGCTCGAGGGCATGCTCGTCAACGAGCAGTCCCTCGCTGGTCAGAGCATGGGTGACACCTTCTGGATTGGCACGACGGTTGGCGCCAAGCTCGGCACGATTCAGCTCGACGGGGCGCTGGTCTACGGCCAGCGCGCCTTCGCGCCCTCGGCGAGCTCCGGCGCGACCAGCCCCTTCACGGAGGCAGGATTCGGTGCCTTCGTGACGGCGCAGATGCCGGTGGGTCCGGTCAACGTGTTCGTATCTGGCTGGTACACGTCGGGTGACAGTCAGGTCGGACCCGCGGGCTGCGGCATCACCAGCACCGGTGTTGTTGTCAAGAACACGAATGTGGGTTGTAACGCTCAGGGCACGGCCCGCGTCCTGAACAAGGATTCGGACAAGCTCCCGGTTCCGGAGTCCGGCGCCAGCTGGGGCAACGGCCCGTTCATCGCGGAGTGGCTCTTCGGTAACGTCTCCATCGGTGGCCCGTCGATCGGCCAAGTCCACTATAACGACAACAGCGGCACGTGGGGTCTCGGTGCCTCCGCGACCTACGCCCTGACGCCGGCTCTCTCGTTCGGCGGCGGCGCGGCGTACGTCATGGCCACGGATGCGGCGGGGCCCTACGGCGACTCGCTCTTCGAGATCGACGCAGGCGCCACGTACCGCTTCAACCCGAACCTGGTCTTCAACCTGTTCGGCGGCGTGATGCTTCCGGACCAGGGTGACATGGCCTACGCCATCACCTTCCGGACGCAGTACTCGTTCTAGGACCTGACCGGTAGTTCCACGCCCCAGGGGGGTGACCCCCTGGGGCGTTTTCTTTCCCCTTGATTCCCGTGGGGGCCGACCAGACAATATTTGCGCAATGAGACTCAGGGGATCGATCGCGGCGCGTCGACTGATGGTCGTGGGGCTCACCGTGGCCCTGGTGGTGGGCGTGACGGTGCCGGCCCGGCCCCAGGCCGCCTCCCCCGGTGTCATCCGGCTGGCACTCCTGCCCCAGTGGGCCATCCAGCAGCACCGGGCGCCCGGAGGTGCCCTGAACCCCGCCTTGCGGGAAGCCATTGACGGCGGGGTCGTCGACCGGACCGTGTTTTCCTGGCAGCGGGGAGTGCTCCAACGTCAGGCGCTCGTCCCCAAGCCGATCCGGCTCGTTCCCGAGCCCGAGGCGAGCGCCCTGGGCGGCCGCGGGCGGTTCGTCCTGGGGGCCGTGCGCCCGCCGGCGGGCCGCGCCGCGTGGACCGAAGTGGAGGTCAGCCGGTCCAGCAGCGGGGCAGACGACGTGCTGGTGCTCGAGATCGGCGGTGAGCGCAATACGGTGAGGCAGGTGCTCGAGACCCTGCTCGTCGCCGAGCCGTCCCGCGCGCTGGCCGAGGTGCCGCTCGCGCGAACGGCCCTGATCCTCGGCGCCGGAGTGCCGGTCGTCACGGCGCCCTTCGAGCAACCGATCCCGCCCGCGCTGGCCCAGCGGTTCCGCGAGGAAGCCGGGATGGGCCTCCTCGTCGTCCGGAGCCCGCTGGGGGATGTGCGCAACGGAGACCTCACGGCGAGCGGTCCCGCCGACACCGTGCCGCTCGGGGGCGGGGACTGGCGCGAAGGCGACCGCGTGTTCCTGCGGATCTCCGCCGCGGCGCTGGACCGGGGGTTGGCCGGGCTCGTGCTGGGGTGGAAGGACCGGACGCTCCAGACGGACCCGAACGCAGACTTCCCGCGCCGCTCCGCCCTGCCGTTCCCCGTCATCCGCTGACCGGTGGTGATGCGGTGCGGGTTCCTGCCGTTCGCGAGACGAGTCCCGTGAGCCTCGGTCTGGAGGGCGCCCTCCGGGAACGGCTCCTGCACCTCGTCGGCGATGCGCTCCGCGCCTGCGAGGCGGAGATCAATCGCGAGCTGGCCGACTCGCCGGTCCAGCTCGTCCGGGATCTCGGGGAGCACGTCGCGCTCGCCGGGGGCAAGCGTCTCCGGCCCATCCTGGTCCTGCTCGGGGCGGCGCTCGGGGCGGACCCGGGCGCGCGCGCGGGGCGGCTCGGGTGCATCGTCGAGCTCCTGCACACGGCGACCCTGATTCACGACGACGTGGTCGACCAGGCGCCCCTCCGGCGGGGCCGGCCGTCCGCCCACGCCCGGTTCGGGGTGGACGCCGCCGTGCTGGTGGGGGACCACTTCTACTCGCGCTGCATGGCGCTCCTCGTGCGGGACGGGGACCTCGCGGTGATGGATGCCCTGGCGGCCGCCATGGTGTCCATGACCGAGGCCGAGGTCTTCCAGCTCGAAAAAAAGCGCGCGGGCGAGCTGTCCGAGGCCGACTACCTCCGCATCATCCGCCAGAAGACGGCCACCTTCATGTCAGCCTGCTGCCGGATCGGCGGTCTCGCCGGGGGGCTTGACGCCGAGGCGGTCGAGGCGCTCGCGACGTACGGCGAGCGCATCGGCATCGCGTTCCAGATCATCGACGACTCGCTGGACTTCGCCGCCGACCCTACCCGGCTGGGCAAGGCGATCGGCCACGACCTCCTGGAGGGGAAGCGCACCTTGCCCCTGATCGTCACGCTCGACCGGGCCACGGACGACGAGCGGGCGCGCATCCTGGAGACGCTCGGGCGTCCGGGCTTCCAGGAGACGGACGTGGCGGAGGTCCATCGGCTGGTCAAGGTGTACGACGGCGTCGGCTACTCCGTGTCGCGGGCGTTGGCGTATGCGGAGACGGGCGTCGCCGCGCTGGACCGGCTCCCGGACTCCTCCGGGCGCCAGATCCTGGCCCTCATCGCCGAGTACGTGATGCATCGGGATCGATGACGCGGCGCCGGGGACCGCGCCCGAGCGGCCCAAGCGGCATCGTCACCCTGCTCACCGACTTCGGGCTCGATGACGCGTACGTCGGCACCGTCAAGGGCGTTCTCCTCGCGATCAACCCTCGGGTCCGGCTCGTCGACCTGACCCACAGGGTGCCGCCGCAAGACATCCGGCGGGCCGCCCTCCTCCTCGAGGCCGCCTGGCGGTTCTTTCCCCGCGGCTCGGTGCATCTGGCGATCGTGGATCCCGGGGTCGGCGGCTCCCGCCGGCCGATCGCCGTCGAAGCGGGCGGCCACTACTTCGTCGGGCCCGACAACGGGCTCCTCGGGTTCTGTTTCGATCTGCCGGGCGCGCGGGGCGTCGTGCTGGCCGACGCGCGGTACCATCGGCGGCCGATCAGCCGGACGTTCCATGGGCGAGACGTCTTCGCTCCCGTGGCCGCGCACTGCTCGCGTGGCGTCCGGCTGGCGGCCTTCGGGCCTCCGCTGCGTCACCCGGTGCGCCTGTCCGGGTCCGAGCCCCGGAGGCTCGGAGACCGGGTCGACGGGGAGGTCCTGCTGGTCGACCGTTTCGGGAACCTCCTGACGAGCCTCAGGGGGCGGGAGCTGCCGGGACCAGCCGATCGGGGCGTCCTGCGGATCGGCGGTGCGCGCGTCCGCGGGCTCGCGGGAACCTACGCCGAGCGGCCCCGGCGGGCGCTCGGGGCCGTGATCGACAGCTCGGGCCGGGTCGAGGTGTTCGTGCGGGAGGGCAGCGCGCGCCGGCGGCTCCGGATCGGGCCGGGCGCGCCCGTTAGCTGGAGGGCGTCGAAGTTGGTTTCGGCTTCGCCGGCGCCGCGTCGCTCGAGGCCCCGTCGCTCTTCGAAGCCGAACCGGTCGACGACGGGGCGTCCGTCCCGGTCGTCGCCGGGGCCGGGCTCGGGGCCGCGTCGCCGCTCGACTTCTTCTCGGCCTCCATCCCCTTCTTCCGGCCCGCGGAGGGGTAGTCGGTGACGTACCAGCCGCCGCCCTTGAGGATGAACGGCGCCGCGGACAGGAGCCGGCGAATCGGTCCGCCGCAGCGATCGCACGTCGTCAGCGGCTCGGCCGAGATCCGCTGCCGGATCTCGAAGGTGCGCTCGCACCGGTCGCAACGGTAGTCGTAGGTGGGCACCGCATTCCCCTCCAACAAAAAGGGCGCGCCTCCGCGCCCTGCTGCTCGACGGCGCCAACCGACACCGTCGCATCGGGGAGTATAGCACTCGCTCCGAGCGGCTGCCAGGCGCGGCCGCCGCCTCCCGGGGCCTTTTCGATTGCGGGCGTTCACCCCCCCTGCTACCATTTCGCTTTGTTCTCGGCCTTTTCCAACTCGATGTTCACGGGCTCTCTGGAGGGCAGGATGCTCCGCGCGTTCGAGGACAAGACCCCGCGCATCCACGAAACGGCGTTCGTGGAAGAGAGCGCCCACGTCATCGGCGATGTCGAGCTCGGGGCGCACTCGAGCGTGTGGTTCCAGTGCGTCATCCGCGCTGACGTCAACCGGATCCGCATCGGGCACCACACCAACGTCCAGGACGGCACCGTGATCCACGTCAACCGGACCGACCCGGTGGAGATCGGCGACCACGTGACGCTCGGACATGCCGTCCGGCTCCACGGGGCCCGGGTGGGCTCGCACTGCCTGATCGCCATCGGGGCGATCGTGCTCGACGGGGTCGTGATGGAGGACGAGTCCATCGTCGCCGCCGGGGCGCTCGTCTCGCCCGGGACGCGGATCCCCCGCCGGACGCTCATGATGGGCAGCCCCGCCAAGCCGCGCCGGCCGCTGACCGACGCCGACCTCGAGCTGATCCACCGGCCGACGAACAACTACGTCCAGCTGATGGAGCGCTACCGCGATGTCGTCTAGGCTGCCCAGCGAGCCGCCGCGCGGCATGCGGGACGTCCTGCCCGCCGAGGCGGAGCTGCGCGACACCGCGGCGGGGACGATCCTCGGCGTGTACCGCCGGTATGGGTTTCGGCGCATCGAGACGCCGGCGCTGGAGAGCCTCGAGCTTCTCACCGGCGGGGGCGGCGGCGAGAACGAGAAGCTCATCTTCAAGGTGCTCAAGCGCGGGGAGAAGCTGGACCTGGGCGCGG
>JBGQGN010000257.1:0-6028 GCA_041497395.1 Methylomirabilia bacterium | reverse complement strand
CGGTGGGGGGGGGGCGGGCGCGGGCCCGCCTGGGGCGGGGTGTGGGCCAGGTCCCCCCGGGGCCGGGGGGCCCGGCCCGGGGGGGGCGGGGGCGCCCGGCGCCGGTGGGCCCGGAGCTGGGGGGGCGGGCGCGGGAGCGCCAGGCGCGGGTGGTGGTGCAGGTGCCCCCGGCACCGGCGGGCCCGGAGCTGGCGGCGCAGGGGCGCCCGGAGCCGGTGGGCCCGGAGCTGGGGGGGCGGGCGCGGGGGCGCCAGGCGCGGGCGTCGCAGCCCTGCCACCGTCGGCACTTCCACCGTCGCTCCGCTCAGCGCTCCGGGACGTCAACTTCCAGTTCGACCAGTACGGCCTCACCGACGACGCGAAGGCGACCCTCGACGAGCTGGGCCAGGCGCTCAAGGCGAACCCGCAGTTCGCCGTCACGATCGAAGGCCACGCCGACGAGCGCGGGACCGTCGAGTACAACATCGCGCTCGGCGAGCAGCGCGCCCAGGCCGCCAAGGCCTACCTGGTCGCGCTCGGCGTGGACGCGAGCCGCGTGGACACCACTTCCTACGGTGAGCAGCAGCCGGTCGATGCCGGCCACGACGAGCTGGCCTGGGCCATCAACCGGCGCGCTCACTTCCTCGTAAGGGGACGCTGATGCGACGAACAGGGGTCGGCCCGCTCGGCATGGCGCTCATGGTCCTCCTCGCGCTTGGCGTGGCTGTCGAGGCGGCCGCGCAAGGCCCGGCGGTCGGCGGCTGGGCGACGTACGAATGGCGATCCGCGGCCAAGGTCGATGTCCCGGTGCTCGTGCGCCAGCCCGGCGCCAGCGGGGCCACGACCTGGTCGATCGACCGTGAGGCGGCCGCGCCCCGCCCCATTTTCGTCACCTACTCGGTCGTCCGCGGTGACGCGAAGAGCTACGTGCTCCAGGTGGTGACGCGTCCGACGGTCGACGGCACGCCCCTCTCGGTCACCCAGATCACGGTGGACCGCGCGTCGGGCAAGACCCTGAAGAGCGTCATCCGGGACAAGAAGGGCGTGATCCCCACCCCGGAGAGCGGTCTCCGGCCGCTCCGCCAGGCGGGCGTCCAGGGCGCGCCGGAGGAGGTCACCGTGCCGGCGGGGCGCTTCACCGCCGTCAAGGCGCCCCACCGGAACGGCACCGTGTGGGTGTCCGATCAGGTGCCGGCGCTCGGCGTCGTCAAGGGCGCCTTCCCCGACGGTCAGCTCGAGCTGGTCAAGAGGGGCACGGCTGGCGCGCAGGACCTCCTCCGCTCCTAATCGATGCAGGCTCTCCTCGCAGTCGTCGCGGTCCTCCTGTTCGCGATTGCTGTCTTCGCCTTCCAGAATCCCGACGCGGTCACGGTCCGCTTCCTCCACTGGGAGCTCTCCGCGTCCGTCGCCGTCGTCACGATCGCCTCGGCGGCAACCGGGGCGCTCGCCGCGGCGCTGGCCAGCCTGGCAGCCCGCTTCGTGAAGTGGAGCCGGCGGCCCAAGCCCTCGTCGCGGACCGGCCCCCCGGTCGCACCTCCCCCGAGCGCCCCGCCCCAGTTCCGCCCGTAGGCCCGGTCGATGGAAGTCCAGGACACCGGCCATCTCCTCGAGGAGATCCGCCGGCGACTCCGGGACGGCGACCGGGACGAGCTCGCGGCCCTCCTGATCGAGACGCACGCCGAGGACCTCGCGGGGGCGCTCCGGGAGCTGGACCTCCCCGAGCAGGTCACCGTGCTTCGCCAGCTCCCGCGTGAGGCGGCGGGCACCGTCCTCTACGAGATGGACGACGGAAGCCGCCTCGCTCTGATGGAGGCGCTCGACCAGGGCGAGGTCTCCCGCATCCTCGACCAGATGCCGCCCGATGAGGCGGCGGACGTGGTCGAGACCCTGCCCGAGGAGCAGGCCTCCCGCATCCTCCACGAGATGCCGCCGGCCGAGGCGGAGGAGATCCAGGAGCTCCTCCAGTACGGCGAGTCGACGGCGGGCGGCATCATGACGCCCGAGTTCATCGCCGTCCACGAGGAGATGACGGTCGGCCAGGCGCTGGACCACGTGCGGAAGTCGGTGACGCGCGAGGGCGTCTTCTACGTCTACGTCGTCGACAACCACGACCACCTGGTCGGCCTCGTCCCGCTGCGACGGCTCATCACCGCCGACCCGGCGACCACGGTGCACGCCATCCGGCGGACTGACGTCGTGAGCGTCACCGCCGACACCGACCAGGAGGAGGTCGCCCGCCTGGTGACCAAGCACCACCTCCTCGCGGTGCCGGTCGTGGACCGGAATCAGCGCCTGCTCGGCACGGTCACCATCGACGACGTGATCGACGTCATCCACGAGGAGGCGACCGAGGACATCCATCGTCTGGGCGGCGTCTCGGCCGACGAGACGATCTTCGACCCGGCGGGCAAGGTCGTCCGGCGCAGGCTGTTCTGGCTCCTCGTGAACTTGCCGACGGCCGTGCTGGCGGCGACCGTCGTCGGGCTCTTCGAGCCGTCGATCCAGGCCCTGGCCGCCCTGGCCGTGTTCATGCCCATCGTGGCGGGCATGGGCGGGAACGCCGGCATCCAGACGTTCACGGTGATCGTCCGGGCCATGGCGCTCGGCGATCTCACCCTGGCCAATACCCGCAAGATTCTCCTCCGGGAGGCCCTGATCGGCCTCGCGAACGGCGTTGGAACCGGGACGGTCGCCGGCTTGATCGCCTACTTCTGGAAGGGCGATCCCTTGCTCGGGCTCATCCTGGGCGTGGCGATGATCACCAACATGCTGGTCGCCGCGCTGGCCGGCACCCTGGTACCGGTCGCGCTGAAGGTGCTTCGGGTCGACCCGGCGGTGGCCACCGGAGTGGTGGTCACCACCTTCACGGACTGCTCGGGCTTCCTCTCCTTCCTGGGTCTGGCCACCTTGTTCCTGCGCTTCCTCAGACCGTCCTAGCCAGGCCCGGCCGCAGCATCGTGGATGTATCCGTGGCTACGAACAAACTTCACCCTTGGCAGGTCGGGACAGGCGTGATAGAAATGCCGTGGCTTGCGTCCGGAGCGGCGCGGAAGGGGGTAGTGTGGATGTTTCGCTAGAGGAGGGACAAGTCCGGCGGGCGTATGACTTCTACTCTCCCGTCTACGACTTCCTCTTCAAGAAGATCTTCGAGCCGGGCCGGATCGCCGGGATGCGGATGATCGGTCCCGAGCTCAGAGGGCGGGTGCTCGAGGTCGGGATCGGCACGGGCCTCAACCTGCCGCTCTATCCGCTCGACATCAACCTCGTCGGGATCGACCTGTCGGAGGGCATGCTCCGCAAAGCGCAGGACAAGGTCCAGGAGCTCCGGATGGGCAGCGTCACCCTGAAGGTGATGGACGCCTCGGCGCTCGACTTCGGGGACGAGGAGTTCGACGCCACGCTCGCGACCTACGTCATCAGCGCGGTGCCCGACCCCGTGGCGGTGCTCCGGGAGATGCGGCGTGTCACGAAGCCCGGGGGCACGATCGTCATCCTGAACCACTTCCGGAGCCAGAACCCCGTGATGCGCCGGATCGAGGACGCGCTCGCGCCGGTCTGCGCGTACCTCGGCTGGAAGACCAACCTCGCTCTGGCCCCGCTCCTGAAGACCGTCGGCCTCACGCCCGAGGTGGTTCGCCGCGTCAACATGCTGCGCGGATGGCACCTCGTCAAGTGCGTCAACCCGGCGCCATAAGCGCGCCGGGCGTCGACTTTCCTCGACGAGGCCATCCCGCCTGACGCGCGGCGCGGGCTTGCATCATGCCCGCCCCTTCGCGTGATGATGCTCCGACGGCCGGTCGGCCGGCTCCTCACCGCCTGGGCGCTGGCGGCGCTCGTCATTCTCCTGGCAGCCCCGGCGAGGATCCGCGCCGGGGCGGGCGTGACCGGGCTCTGCTTCCTCGTCGAGTTCCTGACCGAGGGCCGGCACCCCTGGCTGTCTCACGCGACGCCGCCGCCCGTCGTCGAGCCCCTCGGGGGCCCGGGCGTGCCCGACGCCATGCCGCCGGACCTCTGGCACCCCGGTGGCAGAAAGCACGCCCCATGGCCCGGGCTCGTCCTGATCCACGGCCTCACGCCCGACGGGAAGCGCGATGCCCGGCTCGCCTGGACCGCGGACCGCCTCGCCCGCGCCGGGTTCGCGGTGGCCGTCCCCGAGCTTCCGGCCCTCCGGGCTCAGCGCCTCCGGCCGGACGACGCCTTGGTGGTCCGCGACACGCTCGAGCGCCTCGCCGCCCACCCGTCCGTGCAGCCCGGGCCGGTCGCGGTCATCGCGGTCAGCGTGGGGCTCGGGCCGGTCGCGCTGGCTCTCGACGAGCCGGCGCTGGCGGAGCGGGTCCGCGTCGTGCTGGCGCTCGGTGGCTACGCGGATGCGCGGGAACTGATCCGGTACTTCACGACCGGCACGTACGCCTTCGGCCAGACCGCGGGACGGGCGGTCGTGGATCCGGCTCTCGCCGGGAGCTTCCTCGCGCGGAACCTCGACCTCGTGCCCGACCCGCGGGACCGCACCGCCGTCGGGAGCGTGCTCGAGGGTCACCCCGCCGGCCCCGACGCCGGCCCCGGGGCCCGTGCGGTGCTGGCCCTCCTCCAGAACCGCGACCCCGCGCGCGTGGATGCCCTTCTCGACGCCCTCCCCCCGGAGACGCGAGCCCTCCTCGAGACGCTCTCACCCGCGCGGCATCTCGGGCGCACGCGAGCCCGGCTCCTCGTGGTCCACGGCAAGGAGGACCCCGCAATTCCGTTCACGGAGAGCCTGCGGCTGGCCGCCGCAGCCCCGGACCGATCCCGGCTGGTGCTCGTGGAGCTGATCGGCCACGTGGAGGGCCAGGCGCCGGCCTGGCATCGGCTCGTCGACCTGATGCGGCTCTGGAGCGTCTGCTACGAGTTGCTGGCCGGCTGAGCGCCGCCCGCCTCGGGAGCGCGGAGCCCCAGCTGGGCGAGCTTCACGAGCAGCGTGTTCCGGTGCATCCCCAGGAGGCGCGCGGCGACCGTCTGGTTGCCGCCGGCCCGGTCGAGGGCGCGCAGGATGAGCAGCCGCTCGACCTCGTGCCGGGCCTCTCTGAGGTTGAGCTGATCCTCGGCCGTGGACTCGGCCGGGGCCAGAGCCACGTCGAGGGGGATCTGGTCGAGCTGCACCACCGGCTCGTTCGTGAGCGCGACGGAGCGTGCCACGATGTTCTCGAGCTCGCGAACGTTCCCGGGCCAGTGGTAGCGCTCGAGCGCGTCGAGCGCGCCCGGCGAGAGGTCCGTCACCGGCTTCCCGAACTGGCTAGCGTACTTCGCCAGGAAGTGTCGGGCCAGCGGCGCCACATCCTCGCGCCGCTCGCGGAGGGGCGGCACGGCGATCGGCACCACGTGGAGCCGATAGAACAGGTCCTCCCGGAACCGGCCCGCGGCCACCGCCTGCCGCAGGTCTGCATTGCTGGCGGCGACGATGCGGACGTCGACCCGGATGGCGCGACCTCCCCCTACCCGCTCGATCTCGCGCTCCTGGAGGGCTCGCAGGATCTTGGGCTGGAGGTCGATCCGGAGCGTCCCGACCTCGTCCAGGAGCAGTGTCCCGGTGTGCGCCACCTCGAACTTCCCGAGCTTCCGCGCGTGGGCGCCCGTGAACGCGCCCCGCTCGTGCCCGAACAGCTCCGACTCGAGTAGCTCGGCCGGCAACGCGGCGCAGTTCACGGCCACGAAGGGGCGGTCGCGGCGGGTGCCCTGCCGGTGGATCGCGCGCGCGATCAGCTCCTTGCCGGTGCCGGACTCCCCGGTGATGAGGACCGTGGCCGTAGTGTCGGCGATCTGACGCACGAGCTCGTAGACGCGGCGCATCGCGGGAGATCGGCCGACCAGCTGATCGAAGCCCTCGTGCCGCGCGAGCTCGTCCCGGAGATACCGTACCTCCCGCTGGAGCGCCCGGCGCTCCAGTGCGCGATTGACCACTCCCCGCAGGTCGTCTGCCGCGAACGGCTTGGTCAGGTAGTCGTAGGCGCCGAGCTTCATCGCCTCCACCGCCGTCCGGACGGTGCGGACCGCAGTGACGAGCACCACTTCCAGG
>JBGQGN010000256.1:0-6029 GCA_041497395.1 Methylomirabilia bacterium | reverse complement strand
GTCCGCTTCGGCCTCGCCGGCGCGTATCTCGACGCGGGGCAGCCCGAGAGCGCCGTGACGGAGTATCGGGAAGCCATCCGGCTGAAGCCCGACTACTCGGCGGCGTATCGCGGGCTGGGGCGCTCCCTCGAGCGGGTCGGCCGTCTCGACGAGGCGAAGGCCGTGTACACGAACGGGTGTGACGTCGCCGCGCAGAACGGCGATCTCCAGACGAAGAAGGAGATCGAGGTGTTCCTCCGTCGCCTCGAGGCGCGGGCTCCCTGACGCGAATGCTTCATCCCGACCAGCCCGTCAAGGTCAACCTCTCGGGGATGGTGGTGCAGGGCGTCGCGTTCAGCCAGAACGTTCGCGAGGCCTTGGGGACCATCGTCCGGCAGACATCCGCCGACCCGCCCACCTACCTCGTCGAGCTCCTCTTCAGCTTCAAGGGGGTCAAGCGAGTCGAGGTGCCCGAGGAGCGCATCCTGCCCGCATAGAACGCAGA
This sequence comes from Methylomirabilia bacterium, assembly GCA_041497395.1. Classification (GTDB taxonomy): domain Bacteria; phylum Methylomirabilota; class Methylomirabilia; order Rokubacteriales; family DASRDR01; genus DASRDR01. The sequence continues at coordinate 5,545 of JBGQGN010000256.1, read as the reverse complement.
TCGGGGCGACGGAGCTGCGCCCCCGGCGAGGGTCGCCGTCCCGGCTACACCCTCACAGCTTCCGCAAGCGCGGATCCAGAAAGTCCCGGAGGCTGTCGCCCACGACGTTGAACGCGATCGTGAGGCTCAGGATGGCCAGCCCCGGGAACGTCGCGATCCACCACTGGTCGAGGTAGTTCCGGCCGGCGGCGATCATCGAGCCCCACTCCGGCACCTCGGGCGGGGGCCCGAGTCCGAGGAACGAGAGCGACGCGAACGTCAGGATCGCGTGACCCACGTCGAGCGTCGCCAGGACGACGATCGACGAGGCCACGTTCGGCATGACGTACCGGCAGAGGACGCGCCCGTCCGAGGCCCCCAGCGCGTAGGCGACCTGGACGTACTCGCGCTCGCGCACGGCGAGCACGAGCCCGCGGACGAGCCGGGCGTAGGTCGGCCACCACGCGACCATGATGGCGATCACCGCGTTCCGGATTCCGACCCCGAGCGCCGCCGTGATGACGAGGGCGAGGATGACGGTCGGGAAGGCCAGCATGAGGTCGGTCACCCGCATCGCGACGTCGTCGAGCCGACGGCCGACGAAGCCGGCCAGCCCGCCCACCAGCGCTCCGAGGAGCGCGGCCAGGATCACCGCGGCCAAGCCGACCGGGATGGAGATGCGGGCACCGTGCAGGATGCGGCTCAGGACGTCCCGGCCGAGCGCGTCGGTGCCGAGCCAGTGGTCCCCGCTCGGCGGGGCGAGGCGGCCCACGATGTCCTGGCGCAACGGCTCGTAGGGCGCGAGGAGCGGCGCGGCCGCGGCCAGCGCGAGCCAGAGCGCGACCACCGCGAAGGCCGTCGCCGCGAGCGCGGACGTCTTCACTATCCCACCTGGATGCGGGGGTCGATGAGCGCGTACGCGACGTCGACCAGCAGGTTGGCAAGGACGTAGACCGTGGCCACGACGATCCCGACGCCCATGATCGCCGGGAAGTCGAGCGAGGTCGCGGTCCGGAACGCATAGAGGCCGAGCCCCGGCCAGGCGAACACGCTCTCGATGATGACCGCCCCCGACAGGAGGCGGCCGAAGCTCAGCCCGACGACCGTCACCACGGGGATGAGGGCGTTCCGCGCCGCGTGGCGGAGCGTCACTGCCCCCTCCGCGAGCCCCTTGGCCCGGGCCGTCCGGACATAGTCCTCGCCGAGGACGTCGAGCAAGCTCCCCCGCATCATGCGGGCCAGGATGCCGAGGTTGTAGGTCGAGAGAACGGCGGCCGGCAAGACCAGGTGGCGGACGGCATCGAGCGCGACCGCGGGCCGGCCGGCCAGGAGCGAGTCGACCAGGAGGAAGCCCGTGACCATCGGCGGCGCCGCGAGCGTTGCCGAGAGCCGCCCCGGCGGCGGCGCCCAGCCGAGCCGTGCGTAGAAGACCAGCAGCGCCACGAGCCCCAGCCAGAAGATCGGCATGGATACGCCCACCAGCGAGACCACGCGCGTCAGCTGGTCGACGAGGCTGTCGCGCTTCACGGCGGAGAGCATCCCGAGCGGGATCCCGACGAGAATGCTCAGGCTCATGGCGACGACGGCCAGCTCGATCGTCGCCGGGAAGGTCTGGCGAAGGTCGAGCCAGACCGGCTGGCGGGTCGAGATGGACACGCCGAAGTTCCCGCGGACCAGGTTCCAGACGTAGACGCCGTACTGCTCGGGGAGCGAGCGGTCGAGGCCCCACTCGCGCCGGAAGGCCGCCACGACCGCCGGGTCAGCCGCGGCTTGCTCTCCCAGGCTCGCGGTGACCGGGTCAGCGGGAACCGCGTGGGACAGCAGGAAGGTGAGGAGCGTGATGCCGACGAGCATCGGCGCCAGCAGGACGAGCCGGCGGGCAACGAACAGCCGGAAGCTTGTCAGGGGGAGGCCCCCGTCGCCGCCGCCGGGTCGGGCGCGTCCCCGACGGCGCCGGGCGACCCGGTCATCCGCTCGCTACTTGCTCACCGTCCAGAAATCCACGCCCCAGACGCTGCTGAACGTCACGCCCTGCACGTTGGAGCGGAAGGCATAGGGCACCGCGGGCTGGAAGAGCGGCGCGTAGGGCCCGACCTGGGCCAGCCGCTCGTCGAGCTTCCGGTAGAGGCCGGCGCTCTTCGCCGGATCTCGCTCCGCCTCGGCGTCGGCCGCGATCTGGGCGAGCTCCCGCGCCTCCGGGCTCGACTCCGGCAGCCACCCCGCGCGCTTCCCGACCGTCCGGCCGGGCGCGTACACGAGGAAGTTCTGGCCGTCGGGGTAGTCGGCCGCCCAGCTCCACGCGCCCACCTGGTTCTTGCCGTCCCGGTAGAGCTGGAGGGCGGTCGCCCGAGGCAGCCCGTTGAGCGCGATGCCGATCCCCACCGCGGCGAGGTCCGCCTGGATCTTCTGGGCGAGCAGGTTCATCTGGACGCCGAAGATGGTCGAGTCGCTCGCGTAGGTGAGGGCGCCCTTCACCTCGCCCAGGTTCGCTTCCTTCAGGAGGGCGCGAGCGCGGTCGCGATCGGTGCGGACGCCCTGGCGGGGATCGACCGCGCCAGGGAAGACCGTGGGAATGACGCCGGCCAGCCGGACGGCGCCCGGCCCGGCCAGCGCCAGGATGCCGTCGTAGTCGAGGGCGTAGCGCACCGCCTGCTGGACCTTGGGATGCGCGAACGGGCCGCCGATCTGCGGGTCGGCGTTCATCAGGACGTAGAAGGTCGTGGCGGCCGGGCTCGCCTTGGCGGTGACCCCGGGCGCGTTGCGGAGCGCGCGCATCTGGTCCTGGTCAAGCCCGGTGGCGATGTCGAGGTCGCCCCGCTCGAGCTGGAGCTTCTGGGCGGCTGGCTCCGTGATGTTGCGGATCACGATGCGCTCGACCTTGGGCGCGCCGCGCCAGTGGTTGGGGTTCCGCACCAGCACGATCTCCTGGTCGGGGACGTAGCGCTCCACGACGTAGGCGCCCGTGCCGGCGGACTGCGCGAGCAGGAAGGGCTCCGCCTTGTCCTTGTCCTTCGCGTCCGGGCTGGCGTCGCCGCCCTTCTGGCTCACGAGCTTGCTGTCGATCGCGCCGAGACTGGAGCTCGACAGGATCGGCAGCAGCGAGGGGTTCGGCGCCTTGAGCCTGAGAACCACGGTGAAGGGGTCCGGGGCGAGGACGTCCTCGACGGAGTTCAGGAAGAAGGCCGGGTTGCTCTTGACGTACCGCACGCGGTCCAGCGACCACTTCACGTCCGCCGACGTCAGCGGGTTCCCGCTGGCGAAGCGCACGTTGCGCCGGAGCCGGAAGGTGTAGGTCTTGCCGTCCGGCGACACGGTCCAGTCGGTGGCCAGTGAAGGCTTGGGGGTGGTCAGATCCTCCCCGTCGAACGTGACGAGCGAGTCGTACACGGAGTGGTTGACCATGTTGCTGGTCGTCTCCACCGTGCGTGCGGGGTCGAGGCTCTTGACGACGAAGTTGGCGCCGACGACCAGCGCCTGGGCGCCGGCGTCTGCCACCGGCACCAGCGTCGCCACGGCCGCGACCAGGACCGTCAGGGCGAGCCGGACCACTGTCGTGACCACGAGGGAAGCGCTCATCCTGGACCTCCTTCGACGTCCTTTACGGCGTCACCGCACCCGACCCGGAACGGGCCGTATCGTAGCACGCCGCGTGGCCGGCGCCCGCCCCGCCGGGACCCACCGGCCGGCCTCCCCGGAGAAGTCCGTAGGACCAAGGTCGTATTGCGCCGCCCCGCCCCTCTGTCGGAGCCTGAGGATGGTCGGGCGGGCGCCGGGGACCCGTCGGGTCACCCGCGGGCCCGCCGGCCGGGGCGAGACGACGCGGAGCAGTGAAACATCGAGATGACGCCGGAACGAAAGAGGAGGGTGGCTGTGAGTGACACGACGGCCATCAAGGCGGCCGAGGCCGCGGTCGCCGGAGTCAAGGCGGAAGCCGCGAAGTGGGTACCGGACCAGGCGCAGGCGCTCGACACGTCGCTGGCGTCGGTGAAGGACAAGTTCGCCAAGGGCGACTACAAGGCCGTCCTGGCCGAGGCGCCCGCGCTCGCGGGCCGGGCGAAGGACGTCGCCGCCGCGGCGGCCGCGAAGCAGGCGGCGATCACGAAGAGCTGGGAGGAGATGAGCGCCGGGCTCCCCAAGATGGTGGAGGCCGTCAAGTCGCGGGTCGACATCCTCTCGAAGAGCAAGAAGCTCCCCGCCAACGTCACCAGGGAAAAGTTCGAAGCCGCCAAAGCCGGCCTGGCGAAGGCCACCAAGGGCTGGGACGACGCGACGGCAGCGTTCAAGGGCGGTAACATCGCGGACGCGGTCGCCAAGGCTGACGCCGTCAAGAAGAAGGCGGTCGAGGCGCTCGGGATGCCCGTGCCCCCCGCCGCCAAGTCCTGAGGCGCCCCGGGATGGGGTAGGACGGAGCCTCGCCATGTCGACCAAGACCGACTATTCGCCCGAGGAATGGAAGCTCATCCTGAAGGCGCCGCTCATGGCGGGGCTGGCGGTCATCGCCGCCAGCCCGAGCGGCCCCCTCGGGGTGCTGCGGGAGATGTTCGCCGTGGGGAAGCTCGTGGCCGAGACGAAGTCCCAGGCGGAAGGCCAGGGCGGACTCTCGAACGAGCTCCTCCGCGCGGCCGTGGCCGACCTCGCCTCGCCGGACGGCCGCGCGCAGGTCGACGTCGCCGGGCTCCGAGGGCTGGCGCCCGAGCAGCTCCGAGCGCAGGCCCTCGACGCCTGCCGGACGCTCGCCTCGCTCGTCGACCGGAAGGCCTCGCGGGAGGAGGCGGAGGGCGTCAAGCGCTGGCTGGTGACGATCGCCCAGCGGGCCGCCGAGGCCGCGAAGGAGGGCGGCTTCCTCGGAGTCGGCGGAACCCGGGTGAGCGAGGCGGAGACCGGGGCAATCCGCGAGGTCGCGCGAGCGCTGGGGATCGACTCGCCCGTCTAGCCGCCGGCGCTCCCAGGCACGGACCGATCGTTCCCGGCCGACGATCCGGCCGGACCGACGAGACGGTCGCGCACTGTCGACCCCGACGACGGAGCCTCGCATGGCCTTCCTGCTGTCGCCTTCCTTGACGGCCTCTGGGGTGCGTGCTAGCGTGCCGCCGACTTCACTCTCCGGAGTGTCATTCCACATCGTGAAATCGAGGCGCGCGGGAGGACCGTCGTGAAGATCACCGACGTGGAGGCGATCGTCCTCCGCCGGCACGATCCGGTCCGGGACATCTCCGACGGCACCCAGGACACGCTGGTCGTTCGCATTCACACGGACGCGGGCCTGGTGGGGATCGGCGAGGTGGACTCCGCGCCGGAGGTGGTGAAGGCGGCGATCGAGGCTCCGAAGTCGCATCTCACCTGCGCCGGGCTCCGTCAGCTCCTGCTCGGCGAGGACCCCCGCGACGTCGGCCGACTCTGGGAGAAGCTCTACCGTGGGTCGCTCTACTTCGGTCGGCGCGGGGTCGGCATCCACGCGCTCAGCGGCATCGACATCGCCCTCTGGGATCTCTGCGGGAAGGCGCTCGGCCAGCCCGTGCACCGCCTCCTCGGCGGCGCCCACCGCGACCGTGTGCGCGCCTACGCG
>JBGQGN010000255.1:0-6057 GCA_041497395.1 Methylomirabilia bacterium | reverse complement strand
GGGTTCTTCTTCTGCGGCATGATCGACGACCCGGTGGCGTAGGCGTCGGGGAGGTCGACGAAGCCGAACTCGGCCGACGCCCACAGCACGAGCTCCTCGGCGAGCCGGGACAGGTGGGTGGCCGCGATCGCCGCCGCCGCGCAGAACTCGAGCGCGAAGTCGCGATCCGACACCGCGTCCATGCTGTTCGCCGTCGGGGCCCGGAAGCCCAGAGCCTGGGCGAGCGCGTGGCGGTCGACGGGGACGGTGGTGCCCGCGAGCGCGGCCGCTCCGAGCGGGCACATGTCGAGGCGGCGGCGCCCGTCGGCCAGCCGCTCGCGGTCCCGGGCCAGCATGAACACGTACGCCAGGAGATGGTGGGCCAGCAGCACCGGCTGCGCGCGCTGGAGGTGGGTGTATCCCGGCATCGGGCTCGCGCGATGCCGCTCGGCCTGCTCGACGAGCGCCGCCTGCACCTCGCGGAGGGCGAGGCGGATCGCGTCGATCTCGGCCCGGAGCCAGAGCCGCATGTCGAGCGCGATCTGGTCGTTCCGCGAGCGGCCGGTGTGGAGCTTCCCTCCCACGGCGCCGATCTTCTCGATCAGGCGCCGCTCGATGTTCATGTGGATGTCCTCGAGCTCGATCCGGTAGGGAAAGACGCCCGTCTCGAGCTCCTGCCGCACCTCGGCAAGCCCGCGGAGGATCGCGTCCAGCTCCGTCTCCGAGAGGACGCCGCCCTTGGCGAGCGCCTGGGCCCATGCCTCGCTGCCCTGGAGGTCGTGAGGCCAGAGCCGGTAGTCGAAGGGCAGGGAGGCCGTGAACGCCCGGGCCGAGGCGTCAGCGGGCTCTGCGAAGCGCCCGCCCCAGGGGCTCTTCGGCGCCGGACCCGTCAAATCCGTCATCGCGGCAAGCCCGCGGGCACCGGGGACCCGTCCGCGGCCAGCAGCGCGGCGATCTCCTCCATGATCCATCCGGTCACGTCGGCCCTGAGCCCTTGCGTCACCCGCTGCTGCGGGGTAGTGAAGCGGAGGGGCTTGCCGAAGCGCACGCTGAGCGGCACCCGCCGGGGGACGAAGAAGCGTCGGGCGGCCAGGGCGTCGAAGGTGCCCGAGATGGCGGCGGGGACGACCGGGACGCCGGACCGGAGCGCGACCAGGGCCACGCCGGGCTGTCCGCGGCCGAGTCTGCCGTAGCGGCTGAACGGGCCCTCGGGGAAGATGCCCACCACCCCGCCTTGCTCGAGCACCCGGAGGGCCCGCCGGATGGCCCCGGGATCGGGGCGCGCCAGCGAGACCGGGATCGAGCCCACGTGGTCGTGGAAGTACGGATGAAGCGGCGTGGCCCGGTAGACGCGCGGCATGACCAGGAAGCGGATCCTCCGGGGCAGTGCCGTCGCGAGCACGACGCCATCCAGGTAGTTCGCGTGGTTCGCCGCGACGATGTAGGGGCCCCGCTCCGGCAGGTGCTCGAGCCCGCTCACGCGGAAGGCGAAGAGGTGCCGCAAGAGCGGCGGGAGGACGCGCTTGAGCCCAGCGTACACGGCGGGAAGACGCTCCGGCTCGTCCGCCGCCGGGGATGCGGCGGGGCTCCAGGCCGGCGGAGCATGTGTCCAGTTCGGGTTCATCGCGCGTCGGTCTCGTGCCTTCATAGCATCGGGCCGTTGGCAGGCGCAAGCGTCGAGGTCGAGCGCACCCGGGTCCGGTACTGCCGGTACCGCGCCACCGCCTGGTTGTGCTCCTCCAGGGTCGTCGAGAAGTGGTGCGCGCGGTCGTCGATGGCCACGAAGTAGAGGTACGGAACGTTGGCCGGCTCGAGGACCGCGTCGATGGCTGCCCGACCCGGGCTCCCGATCGGCCCCGGCGGCAGGCCACGGTTCTTGTAGGTGTTGAACGGATGGGTGACCTGGAGGTCCTCGCGCGTGGGCGGCCGCCCTTCCTTGGCCAGCGCGTAGGCGACGGTCGGATCGGCCTGGAGCGGCATGTCGAGCCGGAGTCGGTTGAGGAAGACGCGGGCGATGACGGGCCGCTCCGCGGCCAGCGCCGCCTCCTTCTCCACGATCGAGGCCAGGGTGACGAGCTGGTGGAGACTCAAGCCGCGCAGCCGGGCGCGCGTGACCACGTCGACCGTGCCCGCTCGATCCCGAAAGCGCTGGACCATCCGCCCGAGGATCTCCTCCACGCGCATGCCCTTGGTGACCTGGTAGCTGTCGGGGAAGAGGTATCCCTCGAGCGAATTGGACTCGATCCCGAGGCTCCAGGCCATGTGCGCGCTGGTGGCGGCGCGGATGACGTCCCCGGCCGGCGCGATGCCCTCGGCCTCGATCTGGCGGGCGAGGTCCCGGATCGTGAACCCCTCGGGCAGCACCAAGAGGTGCGGTTTGACCCGGCCCGTCTCGAGGAGCTGCAGCACGGCCAGGAGCGGGGCGCCCTGGGGCACCTCGTACTCCCCGGCCTTGAGCGAGCGGGCCGTCCCCCGGAGGAGGGTCAGGCCGACGAAGACCACCTGGCTGCGGATCACTCCCTGCTCGGCCAGGTGGCGCGCGATGCCGAAGACCCCGCTGGTGGCGGGGATCTCCACCGTCCGGGACCCCCGCTCCAGGGGCGCGGGCGGTCGCACCGCCAGAGCGACCCCGACCGCGGCCAGCGCCGCGAGCGCGAGGCAGCCCACGGCCGCTCCTCGGCGAACGAGGTGCGCCCCGGGGGATCGATCCGCGGACGGCGAAGGAATCTGGCTCGACATGAGGCCAACGCACGGGTCGGTACCGGACCGGACCGATCCCGAAAATCCGTTTGATTCTAAGGGGTCCCCGCACCCCTGTCAATTTCCCGGGGGATGGCCTCGGGGGACTTCCCCCGAGGCCAGGGCTCCGCTATAATGTGCGTTCGTCCGTCACCCGCCTGTGTGACCTGAGGAGGTTGCATGACCACCGCTATCCAGCTCCCCCGTAAGCACGAGTGGCAGGAGCTCCAGCCGGATCACGGCGTCTTCGTCGTCGAGCCGTTCGAGCCCGGCTTCGCCCTGACGGTTGGCAATGCCTTCCGCCGGGTGCTCCTGTCCTCCATCGAGGGCGCCGCCCCGACGTGGATCAAGGTCGACGGTGTCCTTCACGAGTTCTCCTTCCTCCCGGGCGCGACCGAGGACTCCCTCGACATTCTCGCGAGTCTCCGGAGGGTCGTCTTCAAGCTCCACGGGGAGCGCAGCCGCCTCATCCGCCTCCGGGTGACCGGCCCGGCCGTCGCCAAGGCCAGCGACTTCCAGACCGACCATGATCTCGTGATCCTCAATCCCGAGCAGCCGCTCGCCACGCTCGAGCGCGACGTCACCCTCGAGATGGAGGTCCACGTCGAGAAGGGCCGCGGCTACGTCCCCGCCGACAAGCGCGAGTCGGAGACCCTGGCGATCAACGCGCTCGCGATGGACGCGGACTTCTCGCCCGTGAAGACCGTGAACTTCCAGGTGGAGCCCGCCAAGCGGAAGCCCGGGGCCGAGCGGCTGGTTCTCGAGCTCTGGACGAACGGCAGCGTCTCGCCCGAGGACGCCGTGGGCGAGGCGGCCCTCATCCTCGAGGATCACTTCAACCTCCTGTGCCGCTTCCCGACCGGCCTCGAGTCGGAGGAGGACGTGAAGGCGGAGGTGAGCCTCGAGCTGAACGAGAACCTCTTCCGGAGCGTCGACGAGCTCGAGCTCTCCGTCCGGGCCTACAACTGCCTCAAGACGGCGAACATCCGCACGATCGCGGACCTCGTGCAGAAGAGCGAGGCCGAGCTCCTGAAGACCAAGAACTTCGGCAAGAAGTCGCTCAACGAGATCAAGACGATCCTCTCAGAGATGAGCCTGTCCCTCGGCATGCGTCTCGACGCGGCGGAGCTCGAGCGGCTCCGGGCGCAGCGCGAGCGCGCCTTCGAAGCCTAGCTTCCCCGCCGGCCTTCACGGCCCGTCCCGCAGGAGGAGCTCCACCGGCGGGCCGGGCCGGCCCCAGGCCCGCACCCACACGCGGCTGCCGTCGCTTCGGATGTCGACGGCGCCGTCCTGATCTGTTCGGTAGACCGTCGCGCCCGCCGCTCCCAGGCGAGCCAGGACGGCCGGGGCAGGGTGCCCGAAGGGATTCCGCGCCCCCACGGGGATCACCGCGAGCCGCGGTCCCACGGCGGCGAGAAAGTCGGGCGCGGAGCCGCGCCGGCTGCCGTTCCCGCTGACTTTCAGCACGATCGCGTCGAGCGGCTGCCCCGCGCGGAGCGTCGTCGCCTCTGCCGCCGGCCCGTTTCCCGTCGCGAGAACGGCCGCGAAGAGGCCCCATTCGATCCTGAGGAGCAACGGCGCCTCGCGAGGGCGCCCGACCGGCTCGGCTCCCTCGGCCGGCGCCGCCCGGGCCGGGTGGAGCACGGTGACGAGGAGCGAGCCGACCCACAGACGGTCGCCCCGCGCGAGAGCGCGCTGCGGGATGCCGCTCGCCACGACGGGGTCGAGCCAGGACGCCCCCTCACTTCCCGCAGGGATCCACACCTCGTCGATCGGCATTCCCTCGAGGAGCCCCACCAGCCCGCCCGCGTGGTCGGGCGCGCCCTCCGTGAGCGCGAGGGCCGTCAGGCGCCGGAGACCCAGCCGCTGGAGAGCCGGGACGACCACGCGCTCGCCCCGGTCGCCGCGCCCCGGGCCACCGCCACCCGTGTCGACGAGGAGCGCCGGGCCATCGGGGGCCTGGACGAGGATGGCCTCCCCCTGGCCGACGTCGAGGACGACGACGCGGACGAATCCGTCCGGCCGGGCCGCCGCGATCGCGACGGCGCCCGCGCCGAGGGCAAGCGCGGCGACGCCGAGGGCGGCCCAGCGTCCGCGGATCCAGGGCAGCAGGACGAGGGCGAGACCGGCCGCGACCACCGCCAGGGCCGGGGGCGGCGGGACGTAGACGATCGCGCCCGGCAGGGCGGCGGCCGCGCGCACGACGAGGCGGAGCAGAACGAGTAGGAGCCAGAGGCTCTGGAAAAGCGGGTGGGCGAGCGACTCGCTCACGGTCGCCACCGCCAGGGTGAGAACGCCGCCGGTGGTGAGCAGGCCGGCGAGCGGCACCACGAGGAGGTTCGCGCCCACCCCGAGGGGTGAGAGCTGGCCGAAGTGAAGGAGCATCACCGGTGTGACGCCCAGTTGCGCCCCCGCCGACACGGAGAGGGCGCTGGCAATCGGCCCGGGACACCAGGGCGCGAGCCGCGCCCGGATCCACGGCCCCAGATGAAGGAGTCCGGCCGTCGCTGCGAACGAGAGCTGGAGACCCGGCTCCTTCAGGCTGCCCGGGTCGAGGGCCAGCAGGGCGAGAAGCGCCGCCGCGAGACTGTTCCACACCCGGCTCTCGCGCCCGAGAAGGCCCGCGGCGAGAAACAGGCCGCCCATGACCGTGGCCCGCAGCACGGACGGCTGACCGCCGACGACGGCGGCGAACGCGACGAGCGTCGCGAGCGCTAGGCCGGCGGCCAGGGGCGCGGGGAGGCGCGCGAGCCTGAACAGGAGAAAGGCCGAGCCCGCGACCAGCGCGACGTTGAAGCCGGAGATGGCGAGCACGTGGTAGACGCCCGCGCGGCGGAAGTCCGCCAGCAGGGTCGGCGGGAGCTGACGGCGCTCTCCGATGAGGAGCCCCTCGAGGAGCGCGCCCGACACGGGCGGCAGATGGGCCTCGATGACGGCATGGATCCCGAGCCGGGTCCGGAGCCACCAGGGCAGGGGCGTGGGCGGCAGGCGCTCCACGCCCGCCGCGCGCGCGGTTAGGAGGTAGCGTGGGGTCCGCGGCCCGGCTCCTCGCGGCTCGGCGCCCGGATTCCGGAACGGCTCCAGCGCCCGCACCTCGCCGGTGACGCGGACGTGGTCGCCGGGCCCGAGGGGTGGGGCGGGTCCGTAGAGAGACAGGGGGAGCGAGCCGGACGCCGGCCGGGCGGGCTCGGCGCCGGTCCGTCGGAGTACGAGGGGGAATCGCATCCGGGGCCCCTCGACCTCCGGGGCGCCGCCCACGAGCCCCTCGAGCACGACGGGACCGGGACCGACCCCGCGCACCGCCGGGAGCGGGTCGGGGAGCGCGACCCGCGCCCAGCC
>JBGQGN010000254.1:0-6070 GCA_041497395.1 Methylomirabilia bacterium | reverse complement strand
CCAGGACCTCCTGATCCGCTCGAATCGGGCGCTCCGGGAGGCCTCGCTCGAGATCTTCGATCGCACGTTCGCGATCACCGCGGTGCTGCGTGTCCTGGCGACGGGGGTGGCCGTGATCGGGGTCCTGAGCGCGTTGATGTAGATCCAGCTCGAGCGGGCCCGGGAGCTGGGAGTCCTGCGGGCCCAGGGGCTCACGCCGCGCGAGGTCTGGCGGCTCATGCTGGCGGAGAGCGGGCTCCTCGGCGGGATCGCGGGGGTGCTCGCCGTACCCGTCGGCATCGGCCTCGCGCTAGTCCTGATCCGCGTGATCAACCGCCGGGCGTTCGGGTGGTCGATCGAGACCACGGTTCCCGCGGACGTCCTGCTTCAGGCCGTGGGGCTGGCGGTCCTGGCAGCCCTGGTCGCGGGGGCGTATCCGGCCTGGCGCATGGCGCGGACGCCCCCCGCGCCCGCGCTGCGGGAGGAGTGACCGGGCGTGAGGCGATCGGGTCCCGGCACGGGTCTGCTCCTCGGCGTGCTCGCCACCGTGGCGGTGCTGGGCGTCGGACTTGCGGTCATCATCCGTCTGGATGGAGAAGGGCCGTCGCCGCCGAGCCTCGGGGCGACGCTGTCCGTGGCCGAGGCGCTCGGGGCGACGAGCGCCGAGGGCTTCGAGCGGGCCCTCGCCCCGCGTCCGCTCGCGTTCCCGGCGGATCACGGCCCGCACCCGGCGTTTCGCACGGAGTGGTGGTACTGGACCGGGAACCTCCGCGCCGCTTCGGACGGGGGCGGCCGGCGCTTCGGATTCCAGCTGACGTTCTTCCGCGCGGCGCTCGTCCCGGTGGCGGCGGCGCGGCGATCGGCGTGGGGCACGCGCGACGTGTACATGGCACACCTCGCGCTGACCGACGTGGATGCGGGCCGGTTCCACGCGCGTGACCGCTGGGCGCGGGGCGCGCTCGACCTCGCCGGCGCCGCGGGCGACCCGTTCCGCGTGTGGCTTGGCGACTGGGTTGCCGAGGCCCGAGCGCGGGCCGGGTGGCCGCTCCGCCTCCGCGCGGGCGAGGGCGATCTCCGCATCGATCTCACGCTCTCGGGGGGCAAGCCGCCGGTGCTCCACGGCGAGCGCGGGCTCTCGCGGAAGAGCGCCGAGCCGGGGAACGCGTCCTACTACTACTCGCTCACGCGGATGCCGGTCTCCGGAGAGGTGCAGGCCGGCGGGCGCGCGCTTCCGGTCGAGGGACTCGCGTGGATGGACCGGGAGTGGAGCACGAGCGCCCTTGGTCCCGACCAGGTGGGCTGGGATTGGTTCGCGCTCCAGCTCGACGACGGCCGTGAGCTCATGCTCTACCGCCTCCGCCAGCGCGACGGAGGAATCTCCCCGGCGAGCCAGGGCACCCTCGTCGCGGCCGACGGCACAGGGCGCGCCCTCGATCGGGAGGCGGTCGAGGTCCTCGTCCTCGATCACTGGGCGAGCCCGCGAGGCGGCACGCGCTATCCAGCGCGCTGGCGGCTCCGGGTCCCGGTCGCCGGTCTCGACCTCGTCGTGACGCCCCTCCTCCGGGACCAGGAGCTCGATCTCGCGGTGCGCTACTGGGAAGGCGCCGTACGGGTGGAGGGGACCGCGGAGGGACGCCCACTCGCCGGTGCCGGGTACGTTGAGCTCGTCGGCTATGCCGCAGCGCCGGGAGGTGTCGGCGAGGCTGTGCGACAATGACGGCCGAGCGGCGGCACTCGAGTCCGGCCGGCCGGATACTAGATGGGCGCCCGCGAGGCGTCAGGGAGACGAGAGGAATGCGCAGGGCGGGGATCGGGCGGGCAATCGGGGCGGGACTGCTTCTCCTCACGACCACCGGATGGGCCGACGGCCCGACGCCGGCGGCGACCCCGCCGCCCGGCGTGCCGGCGTCGGCCGAGCGCTTCTTTCAGGAGGGTCTCGACGCCCAGAAGAAGAAGGACTGGCGGAAGGCGACCCAGGCCTACGAGGCGGCGATCAAGCAGCGCGAGGCGTTCCCGGAGGCATGGAATGGCCTCGGCTACTCGCTTCGGCAGCAAGGGAAGTACCCGGACGCGATAAAGGCGTACGATCGAGCCCTCAAGCTCCGGCCGGACTACGCGGAGGCGCTCGAGTACCTCGGCGAGGCCTACGTGAAGATGGGCAAGCTCGATGACGCGCGCGCGGTGCTCGGGCGACTCGAGCCGCTCGACAAGAAGGAGGCGGCGGAGCTCAGGGCCGCGATCGACAAGGCGAAGAAGTAGGGCGCCCGACGTGTCTGGCGGTCACAGTCTGACCCCGGTCGGCAGCGATCTCGAGCGCGAGCTCCGGCGCGTCGTCGAGGGCGAGGTCCGCTTCGACGATTACTCCCGCCTCCTCTACTCGACGGACGCCTCCATGTACCAGGTGGAGCCGATCGGCGTCGTGCTGCCGCGCTCGAAGGACGACGTCCAGGCGGTGCTGGAGCTCGCGAACCGGTACAACGTCCCGGTCCTGCCGCGCGGCGGAGGCACGAGCCTCATCGGTCAGACCGTCAACCACGCCGTCGTGCTCGACTTCTCGAAGTACATGAACCAGGTGCTGGAAGTGAGCCGGGACGAGCTCTGGTGCCGCGTCCAGCCGGGCGTGATCCAGGACGAGCTGAACGCCCACGTGCGGCCGATGGGCCTTCTCTTCGGGCCCGACACGTCGACCTCGAACCGCGCGACGATCGGCGGGATGTCGGGGAACAACTCCGCGGGCTCCCACTCGATCGCCTACGGGAAGACGATCGATCACGTGCTCGAGCTCCGGTGCCTCCTGGCCGACGGATCCGAGATCACCCTCCGGGACCTGACGCCGGCCGAGCTCGAGGCCAAGTGCCGGGCGGACGGGCTGGAGGGGCAGATCTACCGTGAGGTGCGGCGGCTGGTGGGGCAGCACGCCGACGAGATCCGCGCGCGGTACCCGAAGCTCATGCGCCGCGTCTCCGGCTACAACCTCGACGAGTTCGTGAAGCCCCAGCCGTTCGGGCTCCACCGGCTGGCCGTGGGTTCCGAGGGCACGCTCGTCGCCGTGGTCGAGATGAAGATGCGGCTGGTCCCGCGACCCAAGTTCACGGCCCTCGACGTGATCCACTACGACGATCTCCAGGCGGCGCTCGAGTCGTCGGTCGACCTCCTGACCACGGGGCCGTACGCGGTCGAGGTCACCGACAAGATGATCCTCGACCTCGCCCGGGAGAACATCGAGCAGCGCGCGCGGATGGGATTCGTCCAGGGCGATCCCGCGGCGATCATGATGGTCGAGTATTCCGGCGAGAGCGAGGCGGAGGTGCGCGCCAAGGTCGAGGCGCTGGAGACGCTCCGCGCGCGGAAGCGGATCGGCTATGCCGCCCACATTGCCTACGATCCCGCCGAGCAGCAATCCATCTGGAAGCTCCGCAAGGCCGGCCTCGGCCTCCTCCTCGGGACCAAGGGCGACCGGAAGCCCATCGCGTTCGTCGAGGACACGGCGGTCGAGCCGGCCAAGCTGGGCCCGTTCATCGCGCGCTTCCGCGAGATCCTGGGACGCCACGGCGTCGCGGCCGGGTACTACGGCCACTGCTCGGTCGGGTGCCTCCACATCCGCCCGCTGATCAACCTGAAGGACGCGGGCGAGATCCGGAAGATGCAGGCCATCGCCGAGGAGATCACGGCCCTCGTGATGGAGTTCGGCGGCGGCCTCTCGGGCGAGCACGGGGACGGCCGGGCGCGCAGCCCGTTCAACGAGACGCTCTACGGGCCGCGGCTCTACGACGCCTTCCGGCAGGTCAAGCGCACGTTCGACCCGAAGGGGATCCTCAACCCGGGGAACATCGTCGACGCCCCGCCGATGACCGAGCATCTCCGCTACGGGCCGGAGTACCGGGCGTGGGAGCCGGACACGCTCCTCGACTTCTCGGGGCAGGGCGGATTCGCCGGGGCCATCGAGATGTGCAACGGGATCGGCGTCTGCCGGAAGAAGCTCGAGGGGACGATGTGCCCCTCGTACATGGCGACGTTCGACGAGGAGCACTCGACCCGCGGGCGCGCCAACGCCCTCCGCGCGGTGCTGTCGGGCAAGGTGCCGCGGTCCGAGTTCACCGGCCGTCGACTGTACGAGGTGCTCGACCTGTGTCTCGAGTGCAAGGCGTGCAAGGCCGAGTGCCCGGCCAACGTCGACATGGCGAAGATCAAGTACGAGTTCCTCGCCCACTACTACCGGGCCAACGGGCTCCCCCTCCGCAACCGGCTCTTCGGCCGGATCCACACCCTGGCCCGGGTGGGATCCGCTTTGGCGCCGCTCTCGAACTGGATCGCGCGCTCGGCGCCCCACCGCTGGCTCCTCGAGCGCGTGGCCGGTATCGACCGGCGGCGCCCGCTGCCCGCGTTCGCCTCCCAGTCCTTCGAGCGGTGGTTCGCCCGCCGGCAGCCCGAAGGGAGCGGGACGCGCGGCGAGGTCGTGCTCTTCCACGACACGTTCAACACCTACCAGACACCGGGCGTCGCCATCGCCGCGACGCGTCTCCTGGAGGCCCTCGGGTATCGCGTGGTCCTGGCCGATCGCGGGTGCTGCGGGCGGCCGATGATCTCCAAGGGCATGCTGGACGAGGCGCGCACCGTGGCCGCCGACAACGTCGCGCGCCTCGCGGGAGCAGCGCGCCAGGGCCGGCCGATCGTCGGGCTCGAGCCCTCGTGTCTTCTCACCCTCCGGGACGAGTACCCGGAGCTGGTTCGTACCGAGGACGCACGGATCGTGGCACGGCAGAGCTTGCTCCTCGAGGAGTTCCTCCAGCGCGAGTGGGCGCACGGCGAGCGGCCCAAGTTCGCCGCCAACGGCCGGCCGGCGCTGCTCCACGGCCACTGCCACCAGAAGGCGCTGGTGGGGACGGCTCCCACGGTAGCCGTTCTCAAGGCGGCGGGCTATCAGGTGACCGAGGTGGACGCCGGCTGCTGCGGGATGGCGGGGTCGTTCGGGTTCGAGGCGGAGCACTACGACCTCTCCGTCAAGATCGCCGAGCGGCGTCTGGCGCCGGCCGTGCGGGCGGCGGGACCCGACGTCGCCGTCTGCGCGCCGGGCATCTCGTGCCGCCAGCAGGTGGAGCACACGACGGGGCGCGTGCCGAAGCACCCGGCGGAGCTTCTCTGGGAGGCCCTCGCGCGATAGTCGGGTGGCGCCGCGCTCGCGGCGCGCGCCCGCTACCAGACGGACGCGGGCAGCGGGAGCCTGTCGAGGAGCGACGGGTCCAGGGGCTCGCGCGGCGGCGCCCCGGCGTCCTCGAGCAGCGCGTGGATCTGGCGCAGGTGCTGGGCCGCGTGCCAGACCGTGCGCTCGAGGAGCTCGTGGGCGCTCTGGGCACCGTAGTACGTCTCGACGGTCCCGACGGTCGCCACCTCGGTTCCGAGCCAGGCCCGCAGCGCGGCGCGCACGGCCGCGCCGTATCCTGCGAGGGCGGGACCGTCGGGCAGACCCGAGGGTGCCATCTCCTGGAGCCAGGTCTCGGGGAGGCGGCGCTCGAGCAGGGCGTCCCGGTACGCGAGGCTCAGCCGGAAAAGGTGGTAGGCGAGCTGGTGGAGCGAGCGATCGCGGCCGGGATGCTGGAGGCTGAGGTGCTCGGGCGGGACGGTCTGGACCACGCGGCCCGCCGCGGCGAGGACCCGGTCGAGGCGCTCGGCGAGCGCGATCGGTGAGAGCCGCTGAGCGCCCTCGTAGCGGACGCCGACGAGCTCCCCGAGCGCGCCCGGGTTCCAGCCGTGGACCACGCCCCCGGCCGTGACGACGGCAGGGACCGCCGGCACGCCGAGGCGTCGGAGCTCGGCGCGCGCCCGCGGCTCGGCCTCGATGTCAACCAAGTCGAACGGCACTCCCCACGACGAGAGCAACTCTCTCGTCTTGGCGCAGGAGCTTCAGCCAGGCCGGTGGTAGAGAACCGCTTTCTTGTCGGGCACCTTGCGCTCCCTTCTCCAGCCAGCATCTTAGCGCGAAGCCGCGGCGCTTGCGTGGAGGTTGGGGCCGGTCGCGTCACGCTGACGCCGTCCTGGTGTTGGGGAGCCCCTTCCTCCTTTCTCACCGAACGCAGATTGCAGACCTCGCGGT
>JBGQGN010000253.1:0-6090 GCA_041497395.1 Methylomirabilia bacterium | reverse complement strand
CCCTCCTCGGCGTGGCCACGACCGTTGCCGCGGGCGTCTACGTGCTCCACCACCAGGCGCGAGCCCAGCGCGAGCGACGCCGCGCGGCCCGCGCGCCGACGGCCTGATCGGCCCGTTTCCGGGCGCGGCCGGGACTCGCGCGCGCGTTGACGCGAGCACGTCGACTGTGCAGAATGACGAGCGCGAGGCGTTAGCTCAGCCAGGCAGAGCTCCCGCCTTTTAAGCGGGGAGTCGGTGGTTCGAATCCACCACGCCTCACCATTGTTCGTCCCGCGGCGCCGGCCCCGGGGCCGGCGGCTCGCGGCCTGCGCCGGCCGACGGCTTCCCGGGGGAGCGACATGGACGACCGCGCGATCCCGGATCCCGAAACCGCCGCGACGCTGGCGGTGGCCCGGCGCTTCCTCGATGCGTTCGCGCGCCACGACGTGGACGGCGTCATGCTCGCCATGACCGAGGACTGCGTCTTCGAGAACACGTTGCCGCCCCCCGACGGGGAGAGGCACGTGGGTCAGGCTGCGGTCCGACGCTTCTGGGAGCGATTCTTCCGGGAGACGCCGTCCGCCGCGTTCGAGACCGAGGAGATGTTCGCCGGCGGAGCCCGATGCGTGGTGAAGTGGCGCTATCGCTGGCGGAACGCGGACGGATCGGCCGGCCACGTGCGGGGCGTGGACCTCCTCCGCGTCCGGGACGGGAAGGTCGCCGAGAAGCTCTCCTACGTCAAGGGCTAGCGAGTCAGTCCCGGTAGAGCTCGACCGTGTAGCCGTTCGGGTCCTTCACGTAGACCGCGTCCCGCCCCCGGCGTCCCTCGATCCGGACCCCCGCGCGCCCGAGCCGCGCCATCGCCCCGCGCCATCCCGCGGAGGGCACGCGGAGCCCGAGATGGTCGAAGCCGCCGGCGCTGGCGTCGAACGCCCGGCGGGTCGCGACGAAGTTCAAGAGGTCGCCGCCGCCCGGGCTTTCGAGGAAGAGCATCCCCCGGTGCGGGAACGCGACGCGAAGCCCGAGGACGTCCACGTAGAAGCGCTCCGTCGCGCGGAGGTCCCGGCTGTGGAGGGCGACGTGGCGGAGGCCGCGGGGGCCGATCGGCCGGCGCGCCGGCCGCGTCACGGCGGCGCCGACCACACGACGGCGCCTTTCCCGTCGGCGAGGGCGAGGGCCGCGCCCCGCCCCGGCGCGAGGGTCATGGTCGCCCGTGCTCGCCCGTCCGCGCCATTGAGGTTGAGGGCGGGCGTGCCGTCGGCGAGCACGGACAGCCCCGCCCGGTTGCGTCCGTCGCCGTCCCGCAGCACGAGGTCGGGCGTGCCGTCCGGCTGGACGCGCAGCACGGTCCGGGCCGTGCCCCGGCTGTCCGCCAGCTCGAGTCCCGCGTCGGACCCTCGGATCCCGAAGGTCGCGCGCACCACGCCGGCCGCGTCGTAGGCGACGATCGCCGGCGCCGGCTCACGCCCGCCCGTCGAGCGGCCCGGGGCGCTTCCGTGGAAGAGCGCCGCCGCCAGCCGAGGCTTCCCGGCGGGATCGAAGAGCGCGAAGCCCGGCGCGCCGTCGGGCCCCACGACCAGGGCCGCGCGGACGGTCACGCCGTCGGTGTCGAAGAGGGTCAGCCCGGGCGCCCCGCCGGCGCCGACCGCCAGCACCGCGCGAGGCTGTCCGCTCGGGTCGTGGAGCGTGAGGCGGGGGGTATCGTTGGCCTCCCAGCCGAGCGTTGCGCCGGCGCGGCCGCGCGCGTCCCGCAGGACGAAGCGCTCGGCCTCGACCGTGCGGGCAGGGCTCGGGGGCCGGGCCGCCCGGGGCGGGCTCTGGCCGAGGAGCAGGAGGGCCGCGATCGCGAGCCACGAGCCGAGAGCCACGCGTCTCCATCGGCGGCTCTCGCGCTCGAGCCGATCGAGTCGGGCCGAGACGGCATCCGAAGCGGTGAGCGGCATCGCGACCTCCCCTCGGCCGCGTGACCCGGGTCACGGCGCCGGATCATCGGCGCGGCCGCTATGACGCTATGCGAGACCCCGCGAATCGGTCAACGCGCCGCCGCCGCCGCCCTCAGTCCACCTGGGGGGAGCGGCGCCGCTACACCCCCAGACCCCCCCACCGCATTGATCAGCTGCCTGGCGCCGAAGGGATTGGTTCACGGCCTCTCAGTCGAGCGGGGGGCGGTGCGACGCCCAGGGCTGGAGCGCCTCGAAGCAGGCGGCCGCCCTGAGCACGTCCGTCTCGCGGTGCCAGCGTCCGACGATCTGGAGCCCGACAGGCAGCATCTCCCGCGTGAACCCGCACGGTACGTTGGCGGCGGGATAGCCCGTCAGGTTGAAGGGATACATGAACGGCACGCGGTCGAAGATGGAGTGAGCGGGCTTGCCGCCGAGGTCGGGCAGGCCCTCGAAGGGGCCGGGGTCGGCGGGCCAGGCGGCGACCGGCATCTGCGGCGTCAGGAGCAGCTGGTAGCGGTCGAAGGTCTTCCGCACCTTCTCCGCGAACTCCGTCCGCGCGAGGTGCGCCCTCATGTAGTCGATCGCGCTCCACTGGCCCGTGTCGAGGATCATCCGCATGAGCGTGGGCTCGATCCAGTCCGGGCGCTCCCGCGCCCGGTCGTAGTTCCGGGCCGCCACGCTCGTCGAGTAGATGATCTTGTGAAACTCGTAGGGGTGGCCCCAGTCGACCTTCGCCTCCTCGACGTGGGCGCCCAGCTCCTCGAACCGCCGGGCCGCGCGCGCCGTGAGCTCCGCGACCTCCGGGTCTACCGCCGCGAACCCGAGATCGACGCTCCAGCCCACGCGCCAGCCGCGCACGTCACCCTCGCACGCGGCGAGATAGTCGTCGGGCGGCGCGTCGATCGACATCGGGTCGCGGGAGTCCGGCCCCGCCATGGCGCCGAGGAGGACCGCCGCGTCCCGGACCGTGCGCGTCATCGGGCCGTTGTGGGAGCGCGCGTTCCAGAGGTCGGCGCTCGGCCAGGAGGGGATGCGCGCGAGCGAGGGCTTGAGGCCGAAGATGCCGCAGAGCGCCGAGGGGATGCGGATCGAGCCGGAGCCGTCGGAGCCGTGGGCCAGGGGGCCGAGCCCGGCCGCGACCGCGGCTCCCGCGCCGCCCGAGGAGGCGCCCGACGTGCGGGCGAGGTTCCAGGGGTTCTTGCACGGCGGGCCGATCAGGTTGTCGCACATGTCCTTGTAGCCGAAGTGGGGCGTGTTGGTCTTGCCGAGCAGCACCCCGCCGGAGGCGCGAAGCCTCGAGGCGACCACACCGTCCTCGGCCGGCACGTTGTGCTCGAAGAACTTCGATCCGAACGTCGTCCGGATCCCTGCCGTGGGCTCGAGATCCTTGATGGAGTACGGGATGCCGTCCAGGGGACCGCGAGGCTGGCCGCGCACGAGGCGCGCCTCGGCGGCACGCGCGAGCTCGCGCGCGTGGTCGGCCGTCACCGTGAGGTAGGCGTTCAGCTTCGGGTTCAGTCGCTCGATCCGGGCGAGCGCCGCCTCCGTGACCTCCACCGGCGAGAGGGTCTTCGCACGGTAGAGCCGGCCGAGGTCGAGGGCGGGCGTGTAGGACAGGTCGGTCGCGTTCATCCGGGCCTCCTGGTGGTGATCGACGAAGCGCCGGCGGACCCGCCTTCCGGCGATCCGCCCGACGGACCTCAGGGTAGGGCGGGGCGCGGCGGCTGTCCAGGGGGTCCGTGGGTTGTGCGATGATCGACGGCGCCGTCATTCTCGCGAACGGAGGCCCGTCCCCATGCCTGATGCGAAGCCCCCCGTGCTCTGCCCGCCCGATCCCCTCCGCGAGTTCGTCGCTGCCGTCGCCCGGCGCATGGGGGCGGACCTTGACGTGGCGGCGGAGCTGGCGCGCCACCTGGTGGGCTCCAATCTCGCGGGTCACGACTCCCACGGCGTCATCCGGGTCCCGCAGTACGTCGGCGACACCGACCAGGGCCACCTCGTCCCCTCGGCCCGCCCCGTGCTCACGCGGGGTGGCACGGTGGCCGGTCTCGTGGATGCCCGCCGCGGATTCGGCCAGCACTCGACGATGTTCGCGCTCGAGTGGGCGCTCGAGCGGGCGCGCCAGCACGGGGTGGCGATGGTGGCGGTCCGGCACTCGACTCACATCGGGCGGCTCGGCGAGTACGCCGAGCGCGCAGCCGCCGAGGGCCTGATCGGCATCGTGACGGTGGGGGCGGTGGGTGCCGGCATCGGGGGGGTCGTGCCCTTCGGGGGCCGGACGCGCTTTCTCGGGACCAACCCCTGGGCACTCTCGGTGCCCGGGCGCCGGCGCCACTTCATCTTCGATGCCGCGACGTCCACGATGGCCGAGGGCAAGGTCCGTGTGGCGCGGGCGGCTGGAAAGCCGCTCCCGCCCGACGCCATCGTGGATGCGGACGGGCACCCCACCCGTGACGCCGAGGCGTTCTACGCGGGCGGGGCGCTCCTGCCGCTCGGTGGTGCCCTCGCCGGGCACAAGGGCTACGGGCTCGGGCTCGCCTCCGCGCTGCTCGGCGCGCTCGGGATGATCGGCGACCCGGAGCCCACGCTCGTCGGCGCGGCGCCGCCCGAGACCGCCGACGCCCGCGGCCGCATCGCCGGCGTGTTCCTCCAGGTCGTGGACCCGGCGGCCTTTGGCGATCCGGCCCGCTACGTCGAGCTCGTCGACGAGGCGCTCGACGCCGCCAAGCGCCAGACGCCCGCCGAGGGGGTCGCCGAGGTGCTGGTGCCCGGCGAGCCCGAGGAGCGCGCCCGGGCGCGGCGGAGCCGCGAGGGCATCCCGCTGCCGCCCGCGACGTGGGCCGAGCTCGGGAAGGTGGCGGCGCGGTTCGGCGTGCCGCTCCCGCCGTCCAGGCCAGGCGCCTGAGCCTACCCCTTGCCCAGGATGAGGATCACGATCCCCGCCAGCATGACGGCGCAGCCGAGCCAGATCTGGCGGATCCGCGCGCCCTCGCCGAACATGAGCCAGCCGATGACGAGCGCCAGCAGGATCTCGATCTGCTTGACCGCCTCGACGTACGAGCTCACGGTCATCGTGTAGGCCGTCGTGCCGAGCTGGGTCGACAGGGCGGCGAACGCGCCCAGCCCGACGAAGCCGAGCCAGTGCCGGCCGAGCTGGCGGAAGTGGCGGGCGGAGCGGTAGAGCACCCAGGGCGTGATCAGCACCGAGCAGAAGAGATAGCCCATGAAGACCGCGTACGTGGGGCTCGAGAGGAGCGCGATCTTCTTGATCAGGACGACCGACGGGGCGTAGAAGAGCGCCGCGCCGAGCGTGTAGCGCTGGCCGGGGTCGCGGATCAGCGAGACGAGGGGCGCCCAGAGCGACACGCGCGCCCGGCTCACGTTGATCAGGTACACGCCGGCCACGCACACGAGCACCCCGACGATCCCCAGGAACGACGGCTCCTCGCCGAGCGTCAGGTAGCCCCACACCACGAGCAGGACGACGGAGAGCTTCCAGAGGGCCGTGACGAGCGAGATCTCGGCGACCTTCAGCGCGAGCGCCAGGCACTGGGTCCCCGTGATCTGCGTCACGGCGAAGAGGAAGCAGTACCAGTACACGCCCGGCTGGCGGGGCGGCACGCCCTGGACGAGCAGCGGCGCCGCCGCGAACGGCAGGATGAACGTGAACCGACCCCAGACGTTGATCGTCTCGTCGAGGGAGTGGCCGAGGCGCTTCATCACCATGTTCCGGAGGACCTGGAACAAGGCGCTTCCCATCGAGAGCCCGAACCAGAGCACCAGCACCTCCTCGCGCGCGCCGCCCGTCACCCAGGGCAGCGCAGCGGACGCCATCGTAGGGTAGACCCGGCCTCGCGTCGACCGGGTCCCGCGGCGCGACCGCGTGAGGGGACTCTTAGCCCGTTGACAGCCTGGGACGCCGGTGCTCGCCGGGCGCGTGCTGTCCGAGCCGTTGCTGGACCTCACCAAGACGAACCCGCTCGGGTCCGAGGTGCAGACGGGCTTCGTCGAGCAGGGTCTCTGGGCGGTCTTCGGCGGCGCCCTCGGCGCGATGCAGACGTTCCGTGACCGCATGACCCAGGACGAGATCCTGCGCCCCAATGCCTAAGTCCGGAGCCTGGGGCGAGTCGAGTCTTGACGGCCACGCGTCGGTCGGTCACGAGCCGCT
>JBGQGN010000252.1:0-6101 GCA_041497395.1 Methylomirabilia bacterium | reverse complement strand
GTGTGCGTGAGGAGATGGCGGAGCGTGATCGGCCGCTTGGGCGCCCGCAGGCGTGGTTTGCCGGCTGCGTCGAAGCCCTCGAGCACTTTCGCGCCCGAGAGATCCCGGACCACCTCGCTCGCCGGCTGCTCCAGCCCGAGCTTGCCCCGCTCGACCAGCTGCATGGCCGCGGTCGCCGTGATCGCCTTGGTCATCGAGGCGATCCAGACGACCGTGTCCACGGTCATCGGCGCGTCCTGGCCGAGCGCCCGCTTGCCGAAGGCACCCTCGTACAGGACTCCGTTGTCGGTGGCGGCGGCGGCCACGATGCCCGGCATGGCCTTGGATGCGACGGCGTCACTGAGGATCCTGTCGATGCTCTGACGGTTTGACATGTAGTCCCTCTCCTCCCGATAGATATGACCCTCAGCTCTTCTTCGACGTCTGCGTCATGAAGGACGCGAGCCGGGACATGATCTTCGTGCCCTTGCACTTCGGGCACTTGGCGCTCACCGCCGGCTCAGCCTTCCTTGACGAAGATCCGCTGCGCGGCGGCGACCGCTGCGCCCAACTCCACCGGCACCCCCAACCGCACGAGGACACGCTCGAGCGCGGCAAGGCCGACGATCAGGTCGGACTCGTCGACCCAGCCGAGGTGGGCGAGCCGGAAGAGCTTCCCCTTCATCTCGCCCTGCCCGCCCGCGATGGTGATGTTGTCCTCGGAGCCGTACGCCCGCACGATTGCCTCGCCGTCGATCCCCGCCGGCGGGACGATCGCCGTCACGGCCGGGCTCGGCGTCGCCCGGGCGAAGAGGGCGAGGCCGAGCGCGTCCGCCCCCGCCCGCGCCGCGCGCGCGAGCCGGTCGTGACGTCGATAGACCTCCGCGAGCCCCTCGGCGCGGAGAAGCCCCAGCGCGACGCCTAGCCCCGCGAGGAGCGACACGGCGGGCGTGAACTGACCCTGGTGCTTCGCTTGCCAGCGCCGCTCGGTGGGAAGGTCCCAGTAGAAGCGAGGGCACCGCGCCTGCTCGGCCGCTCGCCAGGCCCGGTCATTCAGAGAAACGAATGCGAGTCCCGGGGGGCACATGAGCCCCTTCTGCGAGCCCGCGACCACCACGTCGATGCCCCAGGCATCCATCGGGCACGGCACAACGCCGAGCGACGAGACGGTGTCGACGACGCAGAGCGTGTCGGTCCGCCGGGTGAGGGCGGCGTAGGCCTCGACGTCTTCGAGGACGCCGGTCGACGTCTCGCTCTGGGTCGCGAAGAGAGCTCGCGTCGTGGGATGCGCGGCCAGCGCCGCCGCCACTCGCTCCGGCGACACCGTCTCGCCGTACGGCGCATCAATAGTACGGACAGTGAGGCCGAAAGCCCGAGCGATGCCACTCCAGCGCTCGCCGAACTTGCCGCACTGTACGACCAGCACCTCGTCTCCGGGCGAGCAGAGGTTGACGACGGCCGCCTCCAAAGCGCCCGTGCCCGAGGCCGCCAGAATGATGACCTCGCTCCGCGTTCCGATCAGCTCGGCGAGACCCGCCCGCACGCGCCCGAAGAGCGCCTCGAACTCGGGGGTGCGGTGATGGAGGATCGGCCGGGCGATCGCCTGGAGGACTTCGGGCGGGATCGGGGTCGGACCCGGCGCGAGCAGATGGTATTTCTTCATGGCCTGGCTCCTTCAGCCTATCCGCTGAAGTGGTATGGCCCCCGGTAGATGCCGCGCTCCGTGACGATTGCGGTGATGAGCGCGGCGGGGGTGACGTCGAACGCCGGGTTCCGCGCCGGGGAGGCCGCCGGCGTGATGCGCCGGCCGCCCAGCTCCTGCACCTCGCGGGGGTCCCGCTCCTCGATGGGAATGGCCGATCCGTCAGGGATCCCGGAATCGATGGTCGAGAACGGCGCGGCAACGTAGAACGGGATCCCGTGATGACGCGCCAGCACCGCCACGCCGTAGGTCCCGATCTTGTTGGCGGTGTCCCCGTTCCGGGCGATCCGGTCGGCGCCCACCACGACGAGGTCCACCTCGCCTCGGGCCATGATCGAGGCCGCGGCGACGTCCGCGATGACCGCATGGGGGATGCCCTCGCGGACCAGCTCCCACGCGGTGAGCCGCGCCCCCTGCAGGACCGGTCGCGTCTCGTCAACCCAGACGAAGGGCCGCCGCCCCGCCTCGACGGCGCCGCGCACGATGCCAAGCGCCGTCCCGTAACCGGCCGTCGCGAGGCCACCGGCGTTGCAGTGGGTGAGGATCCGCGCTCCCACGGGGACGAGCTCCGCCCCGTGAGCCCCGAGCCGCCGGTTCGCCGCCACGTCCTCCTCGAGGATGAGCTCCGCCTCGCCGACGAGGCCGGCGCGAAGCTCCGCGAGGGGCAGCGCCCGGTGGCTTTGCGCGTACCGCCGCATGCGGTCCAGCGCCCAGAAGAGGTTCACCGCCGTCGGACGGGTCTGGGCGAGCCCATCGAGGGCCGCCTCGAGATCCCCGAGAAGCGCGTCACGCTCGCGCGCCGGGCTCCCGAGGCCCGCGAGGGCGACCCCGAACGCCGCCGCCACACCGATCGCCGGCGCGCCGCGGACCGCCAGGGTGCGGATCGCGTCCGCTACCTCGGGCCACGTCCGGCACTCGAGGTACACCTCTTCCCCGGGCAGGCGTCGCTGGTCCAGCAGCACCAGCCGATCCCGCTGCCAGCTGACGGGGAAGAACGCGAGCGGCGGCGCGCCCACTAGGCGGATCGCGCGGCGGCGCGGGTCGGGCCGGCGCCCCCGGGCCGCGCGAGCCGGGCGGCGGCCTCGTCGGGCGCGAGGCCCACGACCCGCACGATCTTGGTCCGGGCCGTGTGGCCGCGGACGATCTCGACCCGCGACGGGGCACAGCCGAGCCGTTCGGCCAGGAGAGCGCGAACGGCCTCGTTGGCGGCCCCGTCGGCCGGCGGAGCGGCCACCCGCACGCGGAGGCGAGGGCCCTGCCATCCGACGATCTCATCGCGGCCGGCGCGGGGGCGAACCTCCACGGTCAGGCGGGTCTCAGGAAGCGGCATTGCCCTCCGCGAGCATCTGCTCGGCGAGACGCTTGTGCGCGGCGATCGTGCCCATGATCTCCTCGCCCAGCTGCCGCCGGAGCCGCCGGAGCGCGCCGACCTCGGCGGTGAGCTTCGCGTGCTCCTCCCGGGCGTCCTGCATGGACTTCTCGGCCCGGAGGTGCGCCTCGCGGAGGACCAGCTCCGCTTCGCGCCTGGCGTTCTCCTTGAACTCCTCGGCGATCTTCTGCGTCGTGACGAGCGTCTCCTGGAGTGTCTTCTCCCGCCCCTCGACGCCGCGGGACTTCTCCTCGACGACGACCAGCTGCTCCTTGAGGAGCGCGTTCTCCCGGGACAGCTCTTCGACGTCGTCAGCCATCTCCTCCAGGAACGCGTCGACCTCCTGGGGGTCGAATCCCCGGAAGAGCCGCACCGCGAACTGCTGCTGGCGGATGTCGGTCGCAGTCATGCGCATCGGAGTTCCCCCTGAGCCTCCGTCTCACCCGAGCCGGTATGCCGTCCTCACGAGGACTGGAACCAGGAACCACTGGAGGAAGTAGATGCCGAGGATGACGACGAGAGGCGAGAAGTCGATCGAGGAGTACGGGAGACGGCGCCGGATCGGTCGAAGCACGGGCTCGGTGACCTGGTGCAGGAATCGCACGATCGGGTTCCCTGGATCCGGGTTCACCCAGGACAGAAGCGCCCGGATGACGATGATCCACATGTACGCGTACAGAACGTAGTCGACGAGCTTCGCGACCGCGAGCAGGAGATCACCCAGCACGTACACGGCGCGCCTACCGGCCCTGGCCCAGCTCGCGCGACCGCTGGGTCGCCCGCTCCACGGCGTCGATCAGGGTGCGCCGGAGCCCCCCGGACTCCAGCGTATGGATGCCCGCGATCGTGGTCCCGCCGGGGGAGCTGACCATGTCCTTGAGCTGGCCGGGGTGCATGCCGGTCTCGATCAGGAGCCGCGCCGAGCCGAGCACCGTCTGCATCGCCAGCGTCATCGCCGTCTTGCGATCCAGGCCGACCTTCACTCCGCCGTCCGCGAGCGCCTCGACGACCAGCGCGATGTAGGCGGGACCGGAGCCGGAGAGGCCCGTCACGGCGTCCATCATCTCCTCGTCCAGGATCACGACGCAGCCGACGGCCTCGAAGATCTGGCGGGCCGTGTCCAGGTCGCCCTCCTCGAGCCCAGCGGCGCGCGCGATGGCGGTGGCACCTTCCAGGACCAGGGCGGGCGTGTTCGGCATGACCCGGATCATCCGGGTGCCCGGCGGCAGGTGGCGCCGGATCTCGCTGGTGGACACACCGGCCGCCACCGAGATCAGGAGCTTCCCGGGCGTGGCGGGCGCGATCTCGTCCAGCACCTCGCCGAGGATCTGCGGCTTGACGGCCAGGATGACGACGTCGGCCCGCCGCACGAGCGTCACGTTGTCCGGGATGACGACGATGCCGTAGAGCCGCTTCAGCTCCTCGAGCCGATCGGCCCGGACGTCCGCCATGAGGAGGTGCCCCACCGGCATGAGCCCCGTCTTGGTGAGACCCCGGACGAGGGCCTCGCCCATGTTGCCTCCACCCACGAACCCGACCCGCTTGTCCCGGACCGACATGGTCAGTCCTCGCGACCGAGCGCGACGCCAGAGCACCAGGCGTTCACGGTTCAGCCTCCCCGGGGCCCGAAGATCGCGGTCCCCACCCGCACGATCGTTGCGCCCTCCTCGATGCCCACCTCGAAGTCGCCGCTCATCCCCATCGACAGCTCGGCGAGCTCGGCACCGAGCCCCCAGCCCCTCGCATCGTCGAGCAGCTTTCGCATCTCCCGGTAGTATGGCCGGGAGTCCTCGGGGTCACGGGGCATCGGCGGGATCGCCATGAGCCCGCACAGCCGGAGCCCGGGGAGCGCCGCCATGGCCTCCAGCGCGGGCCGGAGCTCCCCGGCCGGGACGCCCCCCTTCTGCGGCTCCTCGCCGACGTTGACCTGGACCAGCACGTCGACCCGACGGCCGGCCTCGGTCGCCCGGCGCGAGATCGCCTCCGCCAGCGGCAGGCGATCGACCGAGTGGATCAGGTCGAAGCAGTCGAGGGCGTCCTTGACCTTGTTGGTCTGGAGGTGCCCGATCAGGTGCCACGGCCGCGACCGGCCAAGCACGCCGATCTTCTCGCGCGCCTCCTGCACGCGGTTCTCGCCGAGCGCGGGCACTCCTGCCGCGATCGCGGCCCGCACGCGCTCGACGTCGATCGTCTTGGACACCGCCACCAGGAGCACGGCGTCCTCACGACGTCCGGCCCGGCGGGCCGCGTCGGCGATCCGCTCCTGCACGGCGGCGAGGTTCGCGCGGAGGTCGGTCTCGGTCATGCGCGCCGGTATTGTAGCGGGTTCGCCCGGCCGGCGCCACGCCGCCTCACGCGGCGCGGCCCTAGTCGAGCGCGGCGAGCGTCGCGAGGCGCCCCGCGAGGCCCTCCTTCCGGTACGAGAAGAAGAGGTCCCGCCGACAGCCGGTGCACAGCCGCGGGCTCAGGATCGCGCCCGGAGGCACGCCGGCCGCCGCCAGCTGATCGGCATTGGCCGCCCACAGGTCCAGCCACCAGCGATCTCGGCGATCCGGGCGCCCCGGACCGGCCGGACGTACCCAGCGCTCCCACGCCGACGGGAACGCCACGCGCAGGGGCCCGACCACGGGCTCGTCGACCTCGTAGCAGCAGGGACCGATGGACGGCCCGATCGCGGCCCGGAGCCGGTCCGCACGCGCGCCAGCCCGCTCGACGAGCGCCGCGACGAGCCGGCCCGCGATCCCCTGCACGGTGCCGCGCCATCCGGCGTGCGCCATCCCGAGGGCCGGCCGCTCCGGGTCGACGACGATCAGCGGCACGCAGTCGGCCGTGAAGATCGCTAGCGGCCGCGCCCGCCGGCGGGTGAACAGGGCGTCCCCGGTGCCGACCAGGCCGCCCACGTCCGTCGCATCCGCGTCGAGACAGACGTCACCGTGGACCTGCCGCGCGTACCTGACGCTGCCCGGCTCGAGGCCGAGGGCGGCGAGGGCGGGCCACCGCCGCTCACCCCCGAACGGGCCGGCCGGCGCCGAGACGGCATCGAAACTCCCC
>JBGQGN010000251.1:0-6108 GCA_041497395.1 Methylomirabilia bacterium | reverse complement strand
CCGCCCGGCCGGCGGCCTTGGCACTCGCGCCGAACCGCAGGCGGGCGGACACGCGGCGGCCGACCGCCCGCACAACCCGCTCGATGATCGGGCCGGTCGCTACAGCACATCTACCGTCACCGGGCCAAGGGTGGGCCCGACGCTCGCCCGGATGAAGAGCGGCCCGACCTCGAACTCGGGATTCGGCGGGTCGCGAGGAACATCTGGGCGCCGGCCGTCGCGGGGCCGCTCGCAACCGCCACGGCGAAGAGCAGCTGCGCGGCGGCGATGCGGGCGCGGGGAAGGAGCCGGCCCACGGCGTGCGGGCGTCCGGACGCCAGGTGATGCGTCGTCATCCGCCGAGCGCCGGCCGAACCTCTCGGGCGAGGACGTCGATCGTCTCGAGGATCGCCGGGTACGTCGTCAGCGACACGTCGAGGGCCACGTGGCTCACGCCGAGCGCGGCGAACTCGCGAAGCGCCTCGACGACCTGCCGCGTGGTGCCGTGGATCGCGGGGCGACCGCGGAGGTAGCCCATGTCCGACCCCGGCCGGTGGATCTCGTCGAGCCAGAAGGGGATCCGGAGGGAGAGCACTGGGGCGCCCTGACGGCCGGCGTCGGCCCAGAAGCGCCGGACGGCATCGGCACCCTGGCGGAACGCCTCCGGCGTCGCGGCGGTCGAGTGCCAGCCCTCGCCGAAGCGCGCCACGCGGCGGTACGCGCCCTCGCTGGCGCCCCCGATCCAGATCGGGGGCCGCGGGCGCTGGAGCGGCATCGGCGAGGCGACCAGGCCGTGGAGCCGGTGGCGCCGCGTGTCGATCTCGGGCTCGCGTTCCGTCCACACCTTCTGGAAGAGCTCGAGCGCCTCGTCGGTCCGGCTGCCGCGCTCGTTGAAGGGCACGCCGAGCGCCGCGAACTCGCCTTCCATCCAGCCGACGCCCGCGCCGAAGATCAAGCGGCCGCCCGAGAGCGCGTCGACGCTGGCCAGGAGCTTCGCCACGGGCAGCGGGGACCGGTAGGGGAGGATGATCACGCTGCTCCCCAGCATGATCCGCTCGGTGACGCCCGCGAGCCACGGCAGCACCGCGAGGGGGTCGAGCATCTCCTCCCGGTAGATGATGTAGACGTCCTTCGGCACGATGACGTGGTCGGTCACCCAGAGGGAGTCCAAGCCCCGGGCGTCCGCCCGCTGCGCCACCTGGAGGAGGCGGCCCGTCTCGAGAGGGCGGCCGAAGTGGGGAAGGCAGAGCCCGATCTGCATGGCGTGTCCTCGTGTCGGCGGCCGAGCGGTGAACGCGACGGGGCGGCTGGCCCGGCGCCCGCTCAGTATAGCGGCTTCCTGATTGCCTCGTCGCGGGGCTGCCGTTACCATGGGTGGTCGCCAGGAGGAGAGGATCATGGGGGTGCGGGTCGGCATCGTCGGTGTGAGGGGGTACGGCGGGAGCGAGCTCCTGCGACTCTGCGTGGGCCATCCGGCGTTCGAGGTCGTCTACGCGAGCGGTGAGACCACGGCGGGCCAGAGGCTCTCTCAGCAGTTCCCGGCTCTGGCCGGGCACCCGACGGGGAATCTCGTCATCCAGCCGTTCGTCCCCGAGGAGCTCCACGGTGTCGATGTCCTCTTCGCCTCCTTGCCCACGGGCAAGTCGCGCGAGCCGCTCGCGCGGGTTCCGCGGGACGTGAAGGTCGTCGACGTGGGCGGAGACCACCGCTTCGTCGAAGGCTGGACCTACGGGCTGACCGAGCTGCCGGGCACTCGCGCTGCCGTCGCGCGGTCGTCCCGCGTTGCGGACCCGGGTTGCTATCCGGCGGCGGCGCTACTGGCGCTGGCGCCGCTCGTCGCCGAGGGGCTGGTGGAGCCGGAGGGCCTCGTGATCGACGCCAAGACCGGCGTGAGCGGCGCGGGTCGCGGCGGCGGGGCGAGCGCGTTCGGCTACGCCGAGACCAACGAGGACGTGCTGGCCTATGGCCTCGCCGACCATCCCCACGTCCCGGAGATGCAGGAGGCCCTGACGCGGCTCGGCGGCCGGCGGGCCACGCTCGCGTTCACGCCGCATCTGGTTCCGATGACGCGCGGGATCCTCGCGACCTGCTACGCTCGGCCGCGGGGCGCGGTGACCGCGGCCCGGCTCGAGGAAGCCGCCCGGGCCCTGTACGGCGACGAGCCGTTCGTCCGGGTGGTGCGGGTAGAGGGCGGCCGGAGTCCTCGGACCAAGTGGGCGACCGGCTCGAACGTCGTCTTCGTGGCCTATGCGGTCAACCGGGAGACGGGCCTCGCCCTGGCCATCGCCGCGCTGGACAACCTCGGCAAGGGCGCGGCGGGCCAGGCCGTCCAGAACGCGAACCTCATGACGGGTCAGCCGGAGACGGCGGGACTGACAGGTCTCCCGCTCTGGCCGTAGGGGTCAGACTTTGATTTCCCGACATTTCTTGCTGGCGCGACCCCGAGGCCACGCGCCCTGCGGCGTTGCGGCCCCGAAGTGTCGGGAAGCCAAAGTCTGACCCCGTGCTGATCGCGGTCACGTTCCTGGGCTCCCTCGCGTGGAGCTTCGTGTTCGTGGCACTGCCCTTCCAGGTCGAGCGACTGAGCACGTCCGGGCCGGCGGGGACGCTCGCCTGGACGGGCTGGATCCTCGGCGTCCCGTCGCTGGCGGCGGTGGTGACGGGGCCGATCTGGGCGCGCTACGGGGAGCGGACGGACCCCAAGGCCGTGTGCGTCCTCGTCCAGACGCTCCAGGGGCTGGGCTTTCTGGCCACGGCCATGGCCCGCTCGGTCATCGAGCTCTTCGTCGCGCGCCTCCTGCTCGGCACCGTCGGATCGTTCTCCACACTGGCGTTGGTCATCGCCGGCCGGGAGACGGACCCGACGGTCATGCGGCGTCGCCTGGCGGCGATCCAATCGGCCCTGGTCCTCGGCACCCTCGTGGGGCCGCTGCCGGGAGCGGTCGCGGGAGCGCGGCTCGGGTTCCGGCTCACCTACCTTATCGGCGCGATCGTACTGGTGATCTCCGCGTCGCTCCTCCAGTGGGGCATGCGGAGCCCTCCCCCGGTGCCGCGCGAGGCGGGCGCGAGCCGGCGGATGCTGACCCGGGACATCACCCTCGTGGCGGCCCTCGTCCTCGTGGCTTCGTCCCAGGAGACGTTCCTGGCGGCGGTCCTTCCCAGCGTGCTGCCGGGACTCGGCGTGGGCATGGACGACCTGGTGGAGGCGAGCGGCCTCCTGATCTTCATCGCCGGCGCGGCGGCGGCGGTGGGCGGCCTGGCGGCGCCGGTCCTCGCCGAGCAAATCTCGGAGCGGCGCCTCCTGGCGGGGCTCTTGGTGGCGTCGTCGATCGCGCTCGTGCTGCTCGGCAGCACGCGGTCCTTCTGGGCCTTCGTCGTGTTGCGCGGGGTGCAGTCCTTGGCGATCGCTCCGTTCTTCCCTCTGATGGTCGCGCAGGTCGCGCGGCGCGCCGATGCCAGCGCGATCGGGATCATCAATGCGGCGCGCGTGGGGTCGGGCTTCCTCGGTCCGCTGGCCGCCACCACGCTCCTGGCGACCGGCTCGCCGGGACTCCTCTACGCCACGCTCGGGGCGGCAGGCATCGCCACCGTGCTGCTGTTCCGGCGCCGGTAGGGCGCACTCACCCCGATCGGGTCAGGGCCGACAGAGCCTCGGCGCGCGCGGGTCCAAGCGTGCCCGAGGGCCCTCGCTCAGCCAGCCAGGGCGGGCTTCCGGTCGAACCAGGGGCGCGCGCCTTCGAGCTGCGCTGACAGCCGGAAGAGCGTCGCCTCGTCGCCAAAGCGCGCCGCGAGCTGGATCGCCAGCGGCAGGCCGCGCGGCGCGCCGGCCGTCTCCATCTGGCCCACGGGGAGCATGATCGCGGGCTGGCCGGTGATATTGAACCACACGGTGAACGGCGAGAACGTAAATACCCGCCGCCAATACTCATCCACGTCCGTGAGCATCATGTCGATCCAACCCAGCTTGACGGCGCCCGGCGTCGCGAGCCCCGGGGTGAGCAAGACGTCGTAGCTCTGGTGAAAGGCGGCCATCTGGCGGCCGAGCCGGTGAGCGGCCTGGGTGGCCCGGACGTAGTCCTGGGCTAGGATGTGCTCCCCGCGCGCCGCCGTGTCGAAGGTGACGTTCTCGACCTCGCCGCGGCGGGGTGGCCGGCCCGCCGTCGGGTGACTCCGGACGTTCACCGCCGAGTTGGCGGCCGCGATCGTCAGGAAGGTGGGGATGACCGCATCGCGGTCGATGTCGGGATCAGCCTCGGCCACGTGGTGGCCGAGGTCGGCGCAGAGCGCGGCGATCTCCCGCACGAGCGCCGTGCACGCGGGATCGACGGGGACGCCGTTCGGCGTGCGCAGCGTCCACGCGATCCGGAGGCGTCCAGGCGAGGCGCCCACCTCGGCAAGGAACGGCCGGGCGGGCGGCGGGGCCGCGTACGGGTCGCCCGCCCCCGGGCCCGCGGTCGCATCGAGGAGCGCCGCGCAGTCGCGGACGGTCAGCGTCACGGCGTGCTCGGTCGAGAGTCCGCCCAGACCCTCGCCCGTGTAGGGCGCCATCGTGTTCCGGGCGCGCGTGGGCTTGAGCCCGACCAGCCCGCAGCAGGCCGCCGGCGCCCGGATCGACCCGAAGCCGTCGCTCGCATGCGCCATCGGCAGGATGCGGGCGCCCGTGGCCGCGGCGGCGCCACCGCTCGAGCCGCCGGAGATGCGGGTCGGGTCCCAGGGGTTCCTCGTGGGACCGTAGAGCTGGGGCTCGCAGGTCAGCGAGAGCCCGAGCTCGCACGTGCTCGTCCGCCCGAAGACGACCAGCCCGGCGCGCTTCAGACGCGCGACGTGCTCGCTGTCGGCGGCGGCCGGCGGCGTGTCCGCGAAGAAGCGCGATCCGCGCATCGTCCGCACCCCGGCTAGAGAAGCGGTGAGGTCCTTCAGGAGGTACGGGACGCCTCGGAACGGTCCGTCGGGCAAGCCGTCGGCGATCGCCTTCCGCGCGTAGTCGTACAGCGGAAGCACCACGGCGTTGACCGTCGGGTTCCGCGCCTCGACTCGCGCGATCGCGGCGTCGAGCAGCTCCGTGGGCGTGACCTTCCGGCGGCGGACGAGGTCCGCCAGCCCGAGGGCGTCGTGCGCTTCGTATTCGGCGAAGCCTGCCATCCGTGTCCTCCGTGGGCGTGAGGGTCGGGTCGGTGAAGGCGTTTCAGTCTAGCAGGGCGTCGCTCGGGTCGGTACGAGCGGGCCTGGGAGCGAGGCCCGGCGGCTGTAGGCCGGTGACGCCGCCGTGTATACACGCCGTGCGTACAATGGCATGCGGAGGCCGGGGTGCGCCGCGCGCGCCCACGCCATCGGGAGACCATGCGAATCCTGGTTGTCGAGGACGATCGGAAGGTGGCGAGCTTCATCCGGCAGGGGCTGGCAGAGGAAGGGTATGCCGTGGACGTCGCGACGGACGGGGCGGCGGCCCTCGACCTAGCCCTCGGGGGCACGTCCTACGACCTGATCGTGCTCGACGTCATGCTCCCTAAGCGGGACGGGTTCGCCGTCCTTCGCGCGCTGCGGGAGCACCGCATGGCCGCGCCCGTCCTGCTCCTGACGGCTCGCGACAGCGTGCCCGACAAGGTCGCGGGCCTCGACCTGGGCGCGGACGACTACCTCACGAAGCCGTTCGCGTTCGACGAGTTCCTCGCCCGCGTCCGTGCCCTTCTCCGGCGCCGCGCCGAGCCGCGAGCCCCGGTCCTCCAGCTCTTGGATCTCCGGCTGGATCCCGCGACGCGCCAGGTCACGCGGGGAGACCGCACGATCTCGCTGACCGCGCGGGAGTACGCCCTCCTGGAGTACTTCCTCCGCAACGCGGGCCGGGTGCTGACCCGCCCCCTGCTCGCCGAGCACGTGTGGGGCATCGACTTCGATCCGGAGAGCAACGTCATCGACGTGTATGTCGGGTATCTCCGGCGGAAGATCGATCTCCTGGGCGAGGTGCGTCTCCTCCACACGACGAGGGGTGCCGGATACGTCTTGCGGGTCGAGCCGTGAGTCCCCGGGCGAAGGCGCTGGGCCTCCGCGCGCGGCTGACGCTCTGGTACGGGGGTGTCCTCCTCGCGATCCTCCTCGTGTTCGGCGCGCTGTCCTACGCCGCGCTTCGCT
>JBGQGN010000250.1:0-6110 GCA_041497395.1 Methylomirabilia bacterium | reverse complement strand
GCAGGATCCCCCGGAGGATTCTCGTCGTCTCGCCGCCGGTCGGGCGGTGTGGATGTACCGCAGTACATCCAACCGGTTGGCAACCGGTTGGCAACCGGCTGGCCACCGGCTGGCGCGCGGCGGGTGGCCGGGCGTCGCCTTGACACTTTTCGCGGGGGCCGCCTAGAGTGGGCCGTGATCTCGCCGCGTTTCCCCTATCGGGGGTTCATCCTCGATCTGGATGGCACCGTGTACCTCGGCGAGCGGCTCCTGCCGGGGGCGCGGGAGGCGATCGAGGCCCTGCGCGCCGCGGAGCGCCGCGTGTGCTTCCTCTCGAACAAGCCGATCCAGAGCCGGGCGGACTACGCGGCGAAGCTCACGCGACTCGGTGTGCCGACCGCCGTCGACGACGTGATCAACTCCTCGTACGTTCTCGCCCGCTACCTCGCCCGCGAGGCTCCTGGGGCGCGCTGCTTCGTGATCGGGGAGCCCCCGCTGGTCGAGGAGCTGCGGGCGGCCGGCCTCGCGCCGGTCGATGACGCCAGGGTAGACTACGTCGTGGTGGCCTTCGATCGGACGTTCGACTACCGGAAGCTCGACGTGGCGCTCCAGGCGGTCAAGCGCCACGGGGCGCGGCTGGTGGGCACCAACCCCGACCGGACGTGCCCGGTCGAGGGCGGGGAGATCCCCGACGCCGCGGGTATGATCGGCGCGGTGGAGGGCGTGACGGGGCGCCGCGTGGATCCGGTGGTGGGCAAGCCCTCCCCGATCACCCTCCGGGTGACGCTCGACCAGCTCGGGCTCCCGGCGGCCGACTGCGCCGTCGTGGGCGACCGGCTGGAGACCGACATCGCGATGGGCCGGGCCGCCGGCCTCGGGACGATCCTGGTGCTGAGCGGCATCACACGGGCGGGCGACCCCGAGATCGCGCGCTGGCGTCCCGACCATGTCGTCGGCTCGCTCGGCGAGCTCCTGGACGGGGTCGCCGCCTCCGGGAGCGCGGCGCGGTGAGCGACCGCGCGCCGGCCTCGCCTCCAGGCGGCTCCGTCAGCCGGCTGGCGGGCCTGGACCGGGAGATCTTCGACGCCGTCATCGTCGGGGGCGGCATGGCCGGCGCGGGCGTCGCGCGGGACCTCGCCCAGCGCGGCCTCTCGTGCGTCCTCGTCGAGAAGGTCGATTTCGCCGCGGGGACGACCTCGCGCTCGTCGAAGCTCATCCACGGCGGGCTCCGGTACCTCGAGTTCTTCGACTTCCGGCTGGTCCGGGAGTCCCTGCGCGAGCGGGAGACGCTCGCGCGGCTGGCGCCCCATCTGATCCGCCCGCTGCCGTTCCTGATGCCTATCTACCGCGGCGGGCCGCGGAGCCTCGTCAAGGTGCGCCTCGGGCTCCGCCTCTACGACCTGCTCACCCCGGGCAAGCGGACGCCGCGCTACGGGACGGTCGACGCCGCCCGGGCCCGCGCGCTCGAGCCCACTCTCCGGCCGGAGGGCCTTCTGGGCGCGGGGTACTACTTCGACGACCTCCTGCTCTCGCCGGAGCGCCTCTGCCTCGAGAACGTGCTCTCGGCGCGCCGGGCGGGCGCGCACGTGGTGAACTACGCCCAGGCGGAGGAGTTCCAGCGGCGCCCCGACGGCGGCTGGACGGCGCGGGTGCGGGACCTCGTCGGCGGCGACGTCGTGGATCTCCACGGGCGGGTGCTCGTCAACGCCGCCGGGCCCTGGGTGGACCGGGTCCGCGCGCGGGCGGGCGTCGAGGATCGCGGGGAGCGGATCCTCCGGACCACCAAGGGGGTGCACGTGCTCCTCCCGCGCCTCACCGAGCGCGCGATCTACCTCGCCACCGCCGACGACCGGCTGGTGTTCGTGATCCCGTGGCGCGAGTTCTCCCTGGTCGGCACCACCGACACCGACCACGCCGAGAGCCCCGACCGGGTCTGGGCGACGAAGGCGGACGTCCAGTACCTCCTCGAGGCCGCGGGCCGCCTGCTCACGGACCCGCGGATCACCGAGGCCAACGTCGCGTACACGTATGCGGGGGTGCGGCCCCTCACCTTCGACGGGTCGACCGGGACGCGCGCCTCGGCCGTCTCCCGCCAGCACCGCGTCGTCGCCGAGGGGCCGGGCGGCCGCTTCCTCTCCATCACCGGCACCAAGCTGACGTGCTTCCGGAGCCTGGCGGAAGAGGTCGGCCGGATCATCGCGCGGCTGCTCGGGCGGGGCGGCCCGTCCGACACGGCGCGGATCACGCTCGACGGACAGGACGAGGAGGCGGGCACCCTCGAGGCTCGCGCGATGCTGGACGTGACCGAGGCGGTGCGGAGCTCCGGCCTCGAGCCCGAGCAGATCGAGATGCTCGTGACTACCTACGGGCGCCGCGCGGGGGCCGTCCTGGACGCGGCGCGGCGGCTGCCCGGGGGCACCGAGCGGCTCTGCAAGAACGCGCCGGAGATCGTCGCCCAGCTGCACTGGGCCGTGGAGAGCGAGCTGGCGGTCTCGCTCCAGGACGTGCTCCTCCGCCGGACGGGCCTCGGCACCGGGCCATGCCTCGGTCTCGACTGCGCCCCGGCGATCGCCCAGCGGATGGGCGCGCTCCTCGGCTGGAGCCCGCGGCGCGCCGAGGCGGAGCTCGACGCCTACGAGGGCACCGTCCGCCAGGGCCTCCGCTTCCGGAGCGAATGACGGCCGGCACCGTTGCGCGCCTGTCACGGAAGCCGGGTATGATGGGCGCTCAGATCGACCGAGCGATACTCCGAACGACACCCCTACACGTGGGAGGGCGCAGGCCATGACGCGATCCGGACGCTGGTTCACCGGGCTCGGCGCGCTCGCCGCCCTCATGCTCGTCGTCGGCCCCGGAGCTGGCCGGGCGGAGGCGGCGGTCGAGATCCAGTGGTGGCACGCGATGGACGGGCCGCTCGAGGAATGGGTCAAGGACCTGGCAGAGGGCTTCAACAAGTCCCAGACCGAGTACAAGGTCAACGCGGTCTACAAGGGCAACTACACCGAGGTCATGACGGGCGCGATCGCCGCGTTCCGCGCCAAGCAGCCGCCGCACATCGTCCAGGTCTTCGAGGTCGGGACCGCCACGATGATGGCCGCGAAGGGGGCCGTCAAGCCGGTCTACGAGCTGATGGCGGACGCCGGCGAGAAGTTCGATCCGAAGGCGTACCTGCCGGCGGTCACCGGCTACTACACGACGGCCGATGGCCGGATGCTGTCGCTCCCGCTGAACAGCTCGACGCCGGTCCTCTACTACAACAAGGATGCCTTCAAGAAGGCGGGGCTGGATCCGAACACGCCGCCCAGGACCTGGCCCGAGATGGGCGAGTATGGGAAGAAGATCCAGGCTGCGGGGTACCCCTGTGGCTTCAGCAGCCAGTGGCAGCAGTGGATCCTGCTCGAGAACTACTCCGCCTGGCACAACGTCCCGATCGCGAGCAAACAGAACGGGTTCGCCGGCCTCGACACGGAGCTCCTCTTGAACACCCCGCTCCACGTCCGCCTGATCGATCAGCTCGCCCAGTGGCAGAAGACGAAGACGTTCGACTACGGCGGGCGCAAGGGTGACGCGAACCCGAAGTTCGCGACCGGGGAGTGCGGACTCTTCCTGGCGTCGTCGGCGTCGTACGCGGGTTTCGTGAAGGCCACCCAGGGAAAGTTCGAGTTCGGCATCAGCATGATGCCGTACTGGCCGGACGTGGCGGGAGCGCCGCAGAACTCGATCATCGGCGGGGCGACCCTCTGGGTGCTGTCCGGCCACAAGCCGGAGGAGTACAAGGGCGTGGCAAGGTTCTTCACGTATCTCTCCTTGCCTGAAGTCCAGGCGGCCTCGCACCAGCGGACGGGATACCTTCCGATCACGCTCGCCGCCTACGACCTGACGAAGCGGCAGGGCTTCTACGAGAAGAACCCGGGGACCGATACGTCCATCCGCCAGATGAACAACAAGCCACCCACCGACAACTCCAAGGGACTGCGCCTCGGCAACTTCGTGCAGGTCCGCGACGTGATGGACGAGGAGCTGGAAGCGGTCTGGGCCGGCAAGAAGACCGCCAAGGAAGGGCTGGACGCGATCGTCAAGCGCGGGAACGAGCTCTTGCGTCAGTTCGAGCGCACGAACCGCTAGCCGTCGCCTGAGCGGGAACGGGGTCGCCCGCGACCTGCGGGTGGCCCCGCCCCCTCGCGAGCGCCGTGCACAAGCGCGTCGTCTTCGGAAACCGGGTGCTGCCGTACCTGCTGGTGGCGCCTCAGATGGTCATCACGCTGGTCTTCTTCATCTGGCCGGCCGGCCAGGCCGTGGTTCAGTCCCTGCTCCTCCAGGATGCCTTCGGGCTGTCGACGCGGTTCGTGTGGTTCGAGAACTTCGAGCGGCTGTTCGGGGACGCCTACTACCTCCAAACCTTCCGAGTCACGGTGGTCTTCAGCACCGCCACCGCCGCGCTCGCGCTCGGAGGGGCGCTGCTGCTCGCCGTCATGGCCGACCGGGTCGTCCACGGGGGGGCCGGCTACAAGACCATCCTGATCGCGCCGTACGCGATCGCCCCGGTCGTCGCCGGTGTCTTGTGGCTCTTCATGTTCGATCCCACGGTGGGAATCGTCGCGCACCTCCTGCGGGGCCTCGGGTACACGTGGAACCACCAGCTCAACGGGACCCAGGCGCTCGTGCTGGTGGTGCTGGCCGCGGCCTGGAAGCAGATCAGCTACAATTTCCTCTTCTTCCTGGCGGGCCTCCAGGCGATCCCCAAGGCGGTGATCGAGGCGGCGGCCATCGACGGCGCGGGCCCCGGCCGGCGCTTCTGGCGGATCGTCTTCCCGCTGCTCTCGCCGACGACATTCTTCCTGGTCGTGGTCAATATCGTGTATGCCTTCTTCGACACCTTCGGCATCATCCACGCGGTGACCAGCGGCGGCCCCGCCAAGGCGACGGAGACCCTGATCTACAAGGTCTTCAACGACGGGTTCATCGGCCTGGACTTCGGGGGCTCGGCCGCCCAGTCGGTGGTCCTGATGGTGATCGTCATCGGACTCACGGTGGTCCAGTTCCGCTACATCGAGCGGCGCGTCGTCTACTGATGGTCGAGCGGCGGCCGGTCTGGACCTTCGCGACCCACGCGGTGCTCGGGCTCGGGCTCCTCACCGTCGCGTTTCCGCTCTACGTCACACTCGTCGCCTCGACGCACACGGCTCAGGAGCTGCTCGGACACCTTCCGCTGTGGTTCGGGACCCACCTGGTCGACAACTACACCCGGGCCCTGACCGCGGGGGGCCGTGGCGCGGGCAGCGCCCCGATCCTCCGGATGCTCGTGAACAGCCTGATCATGGCCCTGGGCGTCGCCATCGGCAAGATCGCGATCTCCATCATCTCCGCGTACGCGATGGTCTACTTCCGCTTCCCGTTCCGGATGACGTGCTTCTGGACGATCTTCCTCACGCTCATGCTGCCGGTCGAGGTGCGCATCATGCCGACCTTCAAGGTCGTGGCCGATCTCGGACTCCTGAACTCGTACGCGGGACTCACCATCCCGCTGATCGCGTCGGCCACCGCCACGTTCCTGTTCCGCCAGTTCTTCCTGACGGTGCCCGAGGAGCTGGCGGAGGCGGCCCGGATCGACGGGGCGGGGGCGCTCCGGTTCTTCTGGTCCATCCTGGCGCCGCTGTCGAAGACGAACGTCGCCGCGCTCTTCGTGATCCTGTTCATTTTCGGTTGGAACCAGTACCTGTGGCCTCTCCTGGTGACGACCGACGAGACGATGTCGACGGTCGTCATGGGGATCAAGCGCGTGGTGCCGACGGGCGACGCGGCGGCGGAGTGGAACTTGGTGATGGCGACGGTCGTGCTCGCTATGCTGCCCCCGATCGCGATCGTGGTCCTGATGCAGCGCTGGTTCATCAAGGGCCTGATCGAGACCGAGAAATGAGACGCGCGCGCGTCGGCGGTCTGGGCGGCGTCGTTCTGGTGGCGGTCGCGCTGGCGGCAGGCTGCGCGGCGGACATGCCGAAGCACGCCGCGGAGCAGGAGGTCGTCACGCGGCCGGAATGGCGGGTGGGCGACCGCTGGGTTTTCAAGCGCACGGTCCTCACCGGCGCGACCGCGGTGGTCACGCACCAGGTTGTGTCCGCGACGATGGAGGG
>JBGQGN010000249.1:0-6110 GCA_041497395.1 Methylomirabilia bacterium | reverse complement strand
TGAAGCCCCCGACGCCCGCGCACTGGCTCGGCACCGACGGGTTCGGGCGGGACATCCTGACGCGGGTGATCTGGGGCGCTCGCGTCTCGCTCGAGATCGGCTTCCTCGCCACGGGGCTCGCCATCCTGGCCGGCACCGCGGTGGGCGGCGCGGCGGGCTACTTCGGCGGGGCGGTCGACACGGCGGTCATGCGGGTGGCCGACGTGTTCATGTCGGTCCCGGCGCTTTTCCTCATCCTCGTCGTGGTGGCGCTCTTCGGCGCGAGCCTCCTCAACACCGCCCTGGTCGTCGGGCTGGTGACCTGGCCGCCCGTCGCCCGCATCGTCCGGGGCGAGTGCCTCACCCTTCGCGCCCGGGATTTCGTCGAGGCCGCCCGGGCGCTGGGAGCGAGCCACGGCCGGATCCTCGCGCGGCACGTACTCGTGAACGCCATTCCCGCCATCATCGTCCAGGGGACGCTCCTCCTCGGCCAGACGATCCTCATCGAGTCCGGCCTCTCGTACCTCGGCCTCGGGGTCCAGCCGCCGACGCCGAGCTGGGGCAACATGGTCGTCGAGGGCCGACAGTTCCTCGCCTCGGCCTGGTGGGTCTCCACCTTCCCGGGCCTCGCGATCTTCGCCACCGTCCTCGGCTTCAACCTCTTCGGCGACGGGTTGCGCGACGCGCTCGACCCGGCGCTCCGCTCGGGCTCCCGCTAAGGAGGAGATTCCATGGGTCACCGGATCGCGGTTTCGCTGTTCCTGTCCCTCGCGCTGATCTTGGGGCTGGGGGGGCTCGGCGCTCCGCCGGACGCCGCCGCCGCCGGGAAGGACTTCGTGATCGGCTTCATCGGCGACGCGACCAGCCTCAATCCCGTGATCGCGACGGACGGGCAGTCTTACATCGCGGAGTGGCCGATCTTCGACAGCCTCGTCGAGCTCGACGAGAAGCTCGGCGTGAAGCCGCTCCTCGCGGAGTCGTGGGAAGTCTCGCGGGACGGGCTCACGTACACGTTCAAGCTCAAGAAGGGCGTCAAGTGGCACGACGGCAAGCCCTTCACCGCCCGGGACGTCGCGTTCACCTTCTACTCCGTGCTCGACCCCAAGGTCACGACGCCGCATCGCGGCTACTTCGACGCGCTGGTCGGCTTCCCCGAGCTCACGAACAAGGACAACCCGAAGAAGCCCGAGGAGCTGGCGCAGAAGCCGATCGAGATCATCGACGACCACACCATCCGCTTCCGCCTGCGTTACCCGTACGGCGCCTTCCTCGCCGTCCTCGTCAATCCACGCGCGGGCATCATCCCCGAGCACCTTCTGAAGGGGGTCGACCTCAACACGGCCGAGTACAACAGGAAGCCGATCGGCACCGGCCCGTTCAAGTTCGTCGAGTGGAAGCGCGGCGAGCGGATCGTCCTCGAGGCGAATCCCGACTACCACGCCGGCCGCCCCGCGCTCGACCGGCTGATCTACCGGGTGATCCCGGACACGGTCGTCCTCCTCCAGGAGCTCCGAGCCGGCGGCGTCGACTTCATCGATCGGCCCCCGCTGACCGAGGTGGGGCGCCTCAAGCAAACGCCGGGGCTCAAGGTACTCACGACCGACAACACCTCCTACACGTACTTCGGCTACCGCCAGGATCTCGCGCCGTTCGACGACCTTCGCGTCCGGCGCGCCCTCTATCACGCGGTCGACATCACCGCCATCGTCCGCGAGGTGCTCCAGGGGTACGGCGTCGTCTCGAACGGGCAGTTCCCGCCGGGCAGCTGGGCGTTCGACCCCTCGGTCAAGCCCTACCCCTACGACCCGAACCGCGCCAAGGCCCTCCTCGCCGAGGCCGGCTGGAAGCCCGGGCCGGACGGGGTCCTGACGAAGGACGGCAAGCGCCTGTCCTTCTCGCTCCGGCACGACCAGGCGGATCAGACCGTCAAGGACACCGCGATCATCATCCAGGAGTTCCTGAAGAAGGTCGGCGTCGAGGCGACCATCGAGCCGCTCGACTGGCCGACGTTCGTCAAGAAGCTCTTCGCGTCGGAGTTCGAAGGGATCGTGGTGGGCTGGACGAACTTCCACGACCCCGATCCCTTCGCCTACTCGATCT
The DNA here is from genome assembly GCA_041497395.1 of Methylomirabilia bacterium. GTDB lineage: Bacteria > Methylomirabilota > Methylomirabilia > Rokubacteriales > DASRDR01 > DASRDR01. Next base: position 4,031 of record JBGQGN010000249.1, on the reverse strand, counting down.
GGCACTCGGGCCAGTGGAAAGCCCGGAACTTCGCCCACTACAAGGACCCGCGCGCCGATGCGGCGCTCGAGGCGGCCCGCCGGGCCGCCGACCAGGCGGAGCGGAAACGGCACTATGCCGAGTTCTCGAAGATCCTCATGGAAGACGCGCCGTACGTGTTCCTCTACTTCCCCCAGCAGGTCTACGTCACCCGCCAGAGCTACGACGGATTCGTCCCCATCCCGGCCTACGGCGGGATCTATCAGTCCCTCAAGGCCGTGAAGCTGACGGGGCGCTAGAAGCGGCTTGGACATTCGGGTCAACGGGACCACCCTTCACGCCGAGATCGTGGGGGACGGGGCGCCCTGCCTCGTCCTCCACGGCGGTCCCGGCACGGACTCGGGGGGACTCGTCCGCTTGCTCGGTCCCCTGGCCGCGCCGCTCGGTCTGCGCATGGTGTTCTGGGACCACCGGGGACACGGGCGCTCGGAGTGGGTCCCCGTCGAGCAGTGCACGCAGGACCAGCTGGTCGCGGACGCGGAGGGCGTCCGCCTCGCGCTTGGGCTCGGTCCGGTTGACGTGCTCGGCATCAGCTGGGGCGGGTTCCTCGGGCTCATGTACGCCGCCCGTCATCCCGGTGCCATGCGGCGGCTCGCGATCGTCGGGGCGTCGGCGAGCCACGAGTTCATGCCCCGCGCCGAGGCCAACGCCCGTCGCCAGGCGACACCCGAGCAATGGATGGCGTACCGCTCGCTCTGGGACGGCTCGCTCCCCGACGACCAGAGCTTCCGGCGCGCCTTCGAGACGATCCGGCCGCTCTACTTCCACGACAAGGCCCTGGCGGAGGCCGCCAACGTGGCGCGCGTCGACACGCGCTACCGGCTCGCCGTCCGGCAGTTCATCATCGAGCACGAGTATGCGACCTACGACTGCCGGCCCGAGCTCGCGCGCATCACCTGCCCCACGCTCGTCATGGTGGGGCGTCACGACTGGATCTGCCCCGTCGACCAGGCGGAGGAGATCCACCGGCTGATCCCGCAGTCGGAGCTCACGATCTTCGAGACGAGCGGCCACTCGCCGCAGGTCGAGGAGCGGGATGCGTTCATGCGGCGGCTCGCGACCTTCCTCGCCCGATAGCCGCGAGCCCCGCGCCGCGCTCGTGGACCCGGCCGCGCCGGCCAACCGTCCCGCCGGGCGGGAGAGCCTGGCGGCGAGACTCAGTGAGCCGCGGGCTGGAAGAGCTCGATGGGATTCCCGGAGGGATCCTCGATCAGGACCTGAGCGCCCCCGGGACCCCGCACGATCTCGTTCCGGAACTGCAGTCCCGCGCCCCGGAGACGATCCACTTCAGCAGTGATGTCCTCCACGACGAGCTGGATCCGGTTCCAGCCACCCGCCACGGGCTGACGGCCATCGGGCATGGGCCGGCCGGCCGAGCTGGTGCGTCCGCTGAGCAGGAGCCGGAGGTCACCCCGCTTGACGTCTGCGAAGGCCGGGGCCTGCCGACTGAGCAGGCTGAAGCCGAGGTGGGTAGTGTAGAACGCGATGGCGGCATCGACGTCGTCGACCATGTAGCGGACATTGACGAGGCTCATCGGATGCTCACCTCACACGGTGCTGGTGATGCGGCTCAGACGCGCTCGAGCAGGACGGCGATGCCCTGGCCGACGCCGATGCACATGGTGCAGAGGGCGTAGCGGCCGCCCCGTGCCTGGAGCTCGTAGGTCGCCGTCGCCGCGAGGCGGGCGCCGCTCATCCCGAGCGGGTGCCCGAGCGCGATGGCGCCGCCGTTCGGGTTCACGTGTTCCGCGTCGTCCGGGAGCCCGAGGTCGCGGAGCACCGCGAGCGCCTGGGCCGCGAACGCTTCGTTCAGCTCGACCACGTCGATCCGGCCGATGTCGAGGTTGACGCGGGCCAGCAGCTTGCGCGTCGCCGGCACGGGGCCGATCCCCATGACGCGGGGCGGTACACCGGCCGTGGCCCCCGCAACGACGCGCGCCCGGGGCGTGAGGCCGTAGGCGGCCACGGCGCGCTCCGAGGCGACGAGGAGCGCGCAGGCGCCGTCGTTCACGCCGGACGCATTACCCGCCGTCACGGTGCCGCCGGCCCGGAAGGCGGGCCTGAGCCGGGCGAGCGCCTCGAGCGTAGTGTCGCGCGGATGCTCGTCCTCGGCGACCTGGACGGTCTCCTTGCCCCGGGGCGCGGCGACGGGCACGATCTCCTGCGCGAGGCGCCCGCTCCGCTGTGCGGCACGCGCCCGGAGCTGGCTGCGGAGGGCGAACGCGTCCTGGTCGGTGCGCTCGATCTTCCACTCCTCGGCGACGTTCTCCGCGGTCTCCCCCATCGCGTCGGTGCCGAACAGCTCCTGCATCCGCGGGTTGACGAACCGCCAGCCGATCGTCGTGTCGTAGAGCCGGGTGTCGCGCGCGAACGGGGCGTCGGCCTTGCCCATGACGAACGGCGCCCGTGACATGCTCTCCACCCCGCCGGCGACGACCAGATCCGCCTCGCCCACACGGATCAGCCGCGCCGCCGTGGCCACCGCGTCGAGCCCGGAGCCGCAGAGGCGGTTGACCGTCGCCCCGGAGATCTCGATCGGCAGGCCCGCGAGGAGCGTCGCCATCCGCGCCACGTTCCGGTTATCCTCACCCGCCTGGTTGGCGCAGCCGAGGATCACGTCGTCGACGCGCGCCCAGTCGACCCGCGGATGGCGCCCCACGAGCGCCCGGATCGGGATCGCGGCCAGATCGTCGGGCCGGACGGCCGCGAGGGCGCCGCCGTAGCGGCCGATGGGGGTGCGGGCAGCGTCGCAGATGAAGGCGTCCGGCATGGCCCACGTCCTCCTACCCGCGATTATAGGCCCCCATCACGGCCTCGACAGACCGAGTGCACTGGTGCCTTCGCCTCCGTCTCGCCGGGAACGGCACCCCTCACTCACACACGATGGCTTCCCCGTGACCTTCTCGCTGTCTCGACTCACCGGGGCGTCACCGGTGCTTCGGCTATCGTGGCCGAAACCAGTACCAGTTTGACGCACCGGTTCCCTTGAATGGATACTCCCGATCGGCCGGATCGTAAGTGATCTCCCTGTCCGGAGATCGCACAAGGCGATCCTGCGGGCTAAAACAGCCCGGGTAGCTGAAGCCGCCATCCTTGACGACCACCTCAAACTCGCATTCCCGGGCCATAGCCGGGATGCTGATGTGTCCCCTGATCGTGTCGCCGTGCCGAGTAAACTCCACGGCTCCCGACCCCGCCGAGGCTGGAGGGCGCGGCGCTGGGGCGACGCTGGACCAGTACACCGTCCATCGCACCTGCTCAATCAGGATCGCCCTGATCCGGTCCGCCCCGACGGCGGATCCCGCTCCTGGCTGAGCCAACGCGGGCGAGCTGTCCAGAAGGAACGTCACCAGGAATACAGCGCACGCCACCGAGCCGGATCTCGCTCGCATCAGCAATCCCCTGCCCGCCCCGTCGTGATCACACACAGGGCCCGCCCCCATTTCCGTCGAGAGCTAGGCGGGTGTCAAGGGCGGTACACTGTCGCGGGTCATGGCGCTTCCCCACGGGCTTCGCGCGCTCAGCCACCGGCCGTTCCGCACCTTCTTCCTCGCGCAACTCGTCGCGCTCGTGGGCACCTGGATGCAGACGGTCTCCCAGGCGTGGCTCGTCCTCCAGCTCACGAACTCGCCGTTCAAGCTGGGACTCCTCGGCACGCTCCAGTTCGGGCCGATCCTCCTGCTCTCGCCGGTTGCGGGGGTGATCGCCGATCGCTGGCCGCAGCGGCGCCTGCTGATCGCCACCCAGGCGGTGCTCGCGTGCCAGGCGTGGGGCCTGGCCCTGCTCGTGGCGACCGGACGGACCCGCTACTGGCAGATCGCGCTGCTCGGGCTCGTCACCGGCCTCGCCAACACGCTCGACGCTCCCGTGCGGCAATCCTTCGTGATGAGGCTGGTCGGCCGGAAGGACCTCGTGAACGCGGTCGCGCTCAACTCGGCCTCGTTCAACGCGGCGCGCATCGTGGGCCCGGCGGTCGCGGGCCTCCTGATCGC